>NZ_JAWHNU010000013.1:0-128247 GCF_032582135.1 Pseudomonas syringae group sp. J309-1
TCGCCGATGGTAGTGGGGGGTTTCCCCATGTGAGAGTAGGTCATCGTCAAGATTAAATTCCAGAACCCCTGATCGCTTACGCGTTCAGGGGTTTTGTTTGTGCGCGAAGAAAAAGGATTAGCTGTAGGAGCGCGCTTGCCCGCGACGGACGACCACGCGCTCTATCTGGCACACCGCCTCGCAGCCTTCGGCAGCGCCTACAGGTTCACCGCGATCGGTAGGACCGAATTCATTCGGGAAGACACATGCGCAGACGCTGCATATCCATCGGCTGATATGTTGTCCTTCCGGATAATCCGGTCTCCCGTTTCGCGCATTCTCCCGCAGCACGTTCAGATCCAAAATTAACCACAAGCAGTTTCTATGCATCTTCGGTTTGCGTGGCTATGATGCGAGCCTTATTGAATGGCGACCTTTAAATGCTGACGTTGTTAAAGCTCCTCAAGGATGGGAAATTTCATTCAGGGCAGGCTCTGGGTGAGGCTCTCGGAGTTAGTCGTACTTCTGTGTGGAAGCAACTCCAGCAGTTGGAGTCTGAGCTGGATATTGATGTTCACAAGGTTAAGGGGCGTGGCTACAGGCTCGAAAGCCCTATATCCCTTCTGGATGCTGGCGAAATATCTGCTGTCGCTGGCAGGGCGAGTGCATGGCCTGTTGTCGTCTACGACTCAATAGGCTCGACCAATGCGGCGGCCGTAAAGCTGATTGCCGAGAATTCCCCGCCGCCCTTTGTGGTTTTGGCAGAGCGCCAGACTGCTGGCCGAGGTCGTCGAGGGCGCAAGTGGGTCAGCCCCTTTGGTGAGAATATCTACTACAGCCTGGCGCTGCGCATTGATGGTGGAATGCGTCAGTTAGAAGGATTGAGCTTGTTGATTGGTCTCGCGGTTTTGAAAACGTTACGCGAGATGGGTGTCCAGGGCGCTGGTTTGAAATGGCCAAACGATGTCCTGGTAGGGCGTCGCAAGATTGCCGGAATACTGCTGGAGTTAGTGGGGGATCCTGCAGATGTCTGTCACGTGATTATTGGCATTGGCATTAACGTGAATATGCGTGTCACGGAAGAGGTTGATCAGTTGTGGACCTCTTTGAGGTTGGAGGTCGGGTCCATGGCGAACCGTAATGAGCTCGCGGGTAAATTAACCTGCAATATCGAAGAGTATCTGTCGGTGCATCAGGCCTCGGGCTTTGAGGTATTCAGGTCTGAGTGGGAGGCAAATCATCTATGGCAAGGCTGTGCTGTGAGTTTGCTTGCGGGTAGCCAGGCAGTCGACGGCGTCGTCCTCGGCATCGATTCGCAGGGTGCCTTGCGATTGAAGGTTGGGAGTGACGAGAAAGTGTTCAGTGGTGGAGAGCTCAGCTTGAGGTTGCGTGATGATACTTGAGCTGGATTGTGGGAATAGCTTCATAAAATGGCGTGTTATTCGCCAGGATCTACCCGTCGTGCTAGCTGGTGGTGTTGTGGACTCTGATGATGGGCTCGTTGAGGCTATCGCTTCTACCTCCGGGTTGAGTCTTCAGCATAGTCGTATGGTAAGTGTCCGTAGTGCGGAGGAGACGCAGAAGCTGACTCTCAGGATTGAGGAGTCATTTGGCCTTCAAACTCAGTGCGCGAGCTCGGCCAAGGTGCTAGCGGGTGTCAAGAATGGTTATGAGGCCTATGAGCGCCTGGGCCTTGATAGGTGGTTGGCGCTGGTTGGGGCTTATGCAACTGTAGGTACGTCCTGTCTTGTCATTGATCTAGGTACCGCGGTCACCTCGGATTTCGTTAATGCTCAGGGTGAGCACCTTGGGGGGTTTATCTGCCCAGGCATGCCGTTGATGCGCGGGCAGTTGCGAACTCATACTCGTCGTATTCGATATGACGATGCGGCGGCTGAAGAGGCGCACTCGAGCTTTGCTCCCGGGCGTTCGACTGCAGAGGCGGTAGAGCGAGGCTGCGCCCTTATGTTGAGAGGCTTTGCTGTGTCTCAACTGGAGCTTGCACATCAATACTGGGGGGATGACTTTGTTGTCTTTGTAACCGGGGGAGATGCAGAGTTGGTCACGGGGGTTACGCCCGGCGCGAGGCTTGTGCCTGACCTGGTGTTTGTCGGGCTTGCATTAGCCTGTCCTTTGCTCTGAGGTTTCTATGCGGTGGTTATTTCTTTTGCTGCTGATGTTGAATGGCTTTTACTACGTGTGGCATCAGCAGGAAGCTCCGTTAAGGGCCAAAGAGATTTTGCCGTTATCCCTGCATCGGGCTGAGCAGCAGAATATACATCTGCTAAGTGAGTCCGGAGTTGAGAGTGATCAAGTGTCAGATCGAGAGGCGCAAGACAAGTGCCTCTACCTTGGTGGCTTCTTGCGACAGGATGAGGCTCGTACGATTGAACAGAGGCTAATAAGCCTGGATGTTCAGACGCAATCTCACGTACAGCACCTTGGAGGTGTTAATACGTACTGGGTCAAAATAGATCCTGCCAGTCGCCGACTTGTGGGGGATAGTCTCCTGGAGGCGCTGTCAAAAGATTTCCCTGAGCTAAAAAGCAAAATTATGTTGTGCGAAGGCATTGCAACCGGAGAGTAGTTTGCATAGAATGGCGCCCGCTTCGCAGTGCTTGATAATTTGTCAGGGAGTGCAAAGGGTTAGTCAACGCATGTAACCTCAGGTTTTTACTGAGAAAAAGGTTGACAGAAGGGTGGCATGAGTTGAGAATGCTGCCTCGTTCAGGAGGGGTTCCCGAGCGGCCAAAGGGATTAGACTGTAAATCTGACGTCTACGACTTCGAAGGTTCGAATCCTTCTCCCTCCACCATATTTCAGGCTGTGCAGCAAGTTAGGCGGGTATAGTTTAGTGGTAGAACCTCAGCCTTCCAAGCTGATGATGCGGGTTCGATTCCCGCTACCCGCTCCAGATTTGTTGTATGTCCAAAGAGTTTGCTCTTGTAGCTCAGTTGGTAGAGCACACCCTTGGTAAGGGTGAGGTCAGCGGTTCAAATCCGCTCAAGAGCTCCATTATAAAGGCAGATATGCAAATATCTGCCTTTGTTTTACTGATCGGTTTGCTGTCATTTCAAGGCGATCAGTTGGTTTGGTGTTCACTGCTTATCCCTGTTGGGTGTGAAGGCAAAGCCAAAAGGCTGTTGAAAAATTCTTGTTGGGCTGGCATATTGGTCGGCCTGATTTTGCTTTTAGGTCAGTAGCTCAATTGGCAGAGCGACGGTCTCCAAAACCGTAGGTTGGGGGTTCGATTCCCTCCTGACCTGCCAGATTCACTAGATTGTATCTGGCTTTCTTTTCACAGGATTACCGTAGATGACTCTCAAGGCTGAAGCCCAAGAATCTCGCTTCGATCTGCTCAAGTGGCTGGTTGTGGTCGCTCTGATAGTGGTTGGAGTTGTCGGTAATCAATACTACTCAGCTCAACCTATTTTGTATCGCGTCCTGGTCCTGCTTGTGCTGGCTGGGGTTGCTGCATTTGTTGGTTTGCAGACTGCTAGAGGCAAGGCTTTCTTTGTTTTGGCAAAGGAGGCTCGTGCTGAAATTCGCAAAGTCGTTTGGCCGACTCGCCAAGAAACCACTCAGACCACGTTGATTGTTGTGGCTGTTGTTCTGGTTATGGCGTTGCTGTTGTGGGGGCTTGATTCCCTGCTCGGTTGGCTTGTTTCCTTGATTGTTGGCTAAGGGTGTCCCGTGGCTAAGCGTTGGTACGTAGTGCATGCTTATTCGGGTTACGAAAAGCATGTAATGCGCTCGTTGATCGAGCGTGTGAAGCTGGCTGGCATGGAAGATGGCTTCGGCGAAATTCTGGTTCCCACTGAAGAAGTGGTGGAGATGCGTAACGGCCAGAAGCGCAAAAGCGAGCGTAAATTCTTCCCAGGTTATGTGCTGGTCCAAATGGACATGAATGAAGGTACTTGGCACTTGGTCAAGGATACCCCTCGTGTCATGGGCTTCATTGGCGGTACGGCTGACAAGCCTGCTCCAATCACAGATAAAGAAGCTGACGCGATTCTTCGTCGCGTGGCTGATGGTAGTGACAAGCCTAAACCCAAGACTCTGTTTGAGCCGGGTGAAGTCGTTCGCGTCACAGACGGTCCGTTCGCAGATTTTAATGGCACTGTCGAAGAAGTTAATTACGAGAAGAGCCGCATTCAAGTTGCAGTGCTCATTTTCGGTCGCTCTACTCCGGTGGAGCTGGAGTTCAGTCAGGTCGAAAAGGTCTAGCTGAGCGAGAATCCCATACCCCGTAGCCGTAGGCTGTGGGGTTTTTTCGTCACTGGGATAAACGTGCAAGTAACCGGGGAGCCTTTATTGGCGTTTGAACCCGTAATTGGAGTGCCTCATGGCCAAGAAAATTACCGCTTACATCAAGCTGCAAGTGAAAGCTGCTCAAGCTAACCCAAGCCCGCCAGTTGGTCCGGCCCTGGGTCAGCACGGCGTGAACATCATGGAATTCTGCAAGGCCTTCAACGCCCGTACTCAGGGTCTTGAGCCAGGTCTGCCGACTCCAGTGATCATCACTGTCTATAGCGACCGTAGCTTCACTTTCGAAACAAAGAGCACCCCTGCTTCGGTTCTGCTGAAGAAAGCTGCTGGTCTGACTAGCGGTTCGGCACGTCCGAACACCGTTAAAGTTGGCACCGTGACTCGTGCACAGCTGGAAGATATCGCTAAAGCAAAAAATGCGGATCTGACTGCTGCTGACATGGAAGCGGCCGTGCGTACCATCGCCGGTTCCGCTCGTAGCATGGGCCTTAACGTGGAGGGTGTGTAATGGCTAAGCTGACTAAGCGCCAAAAAGCTATCGCGGCTAAAATCGAGCCGGGCAAATCTTACAGCTTCACCGACGCAGCTACCCTGCTGGCCGAGCTGTCGACCGTCAAGTTCAGCGAGTCCGTTGACGTTGCTGTAAACCTCGGCGTAGACCCGCGTAAATCTGACCAGGTTGTTCGTAGCGCTACTGTGCTGCCGCACGGCACTGGCAAGACTGTTCGCGTTGCTGTGTTCACCCAGGGTCCTGCTGCAGAAGCCGCTCTGGCTGCTGGCGCTGATCGCGTTGGTATGGACGATCTGGCTGCCGAAATGAAAGGCGGCGACCTGAACTATGACGTCGTTATCGCTTCCCCGGACGCGATGCGTGTTGTTGGTCAGTTGGGTCAGATCCTCGGTCCTCGCGGCCTGATGCCTAACCCTAAAGTCGGCACTGTTACTCCTGACGTTGCTAACGCCGTCAAGAATGCCAAGGCTGGTCAGGTTCGTTATCGCACCGACAAAAACGGCATCATCCACACTTCAGTTGGCAAGGTCGGTTTCGACGCAGTCAAACTGAAAGAAAACGTTGAAGCTCTGATCGCTGATCTTAAGCGTATCAAACCAGCTTCTTCGAAAGGCATCTACGTTAAGCGCGTAACCTTGAGCACCACTATGGGCCCAGGCCTGGTGATCGACCAGGGTTCCCTGGACGCGTAAGACAAATTGGTGCGCTCGCCGCACCAATGAAAAAATTGGGGTCCCTGCCTGGCGGGGGCTATCCAAGACCGTAGGCGGCGCAAGTCTTAAAATACAAGCCTACGCAGATGGTGCTCCCGGTTCCTTACCGAATCAGACACCAAAACGACATTTGGCTCAGGTCAGATGAAACGGTAACAAGCAGGAGTTAAACCCGTGGCAATTAAACTCGAAGACAAGAAGGCCATCGTCGCTGAAGTCAACGAGGCTGCCAAAGTCGCTCTGTCTGCTGTCGTGGCTGATGCCCGTGGCGTGACAGTAGGCGCAATGACCGGACTCCGTAAAGAGGCTCGTGAAGCTGGCGTTTACGTACGTGTTGTACGTAACACCCTGCTCAAGCGCGCTGTTGAAGGTACTGATTTCAGTGTCCTCAACGATGCGTTCACCGGCCCGACCCTGATTGCGTTCTCCAACGAACATCCTGGCGCTGCTGCCCGTTTGTTCAAAGAGTTCGCCAAGGGTCAGGATAAGTTCGAGATCAAGGCAGCTGCGTTCGAGGGCAAGTTCCTCGCAGCTAATCAGATCGACGTACTGGCAACCTTGCCGACCCGTGACGAAGCAATCTCCCAGCTGATGAGCGTGATTCAAGGCGCTACCAGCAAGTTGGCTCGTACTCTGGCGGCTATTCGCGACCAAAAAGAAGCTACCGCAGCCTAAGGCTCCGTACCTCCTTTCGCGTATTTTTGTTTATTTCGATGGTCGCGTAGGCCGTCCCCCAATTCAGGAATTAGATTCATGTCTATCTCTCAAGACGATATCCTCAACGCAGTTGGCGAAATGTCCGTTCTGCAGGTTGTTGAGCTGATCAAAGCATTCGAAGAAAAGTTCGGTGTTACTGCCGCTGCTGCTTCTGCTGGTCCAGCTGCTGCTGCCGCTGTTGTTGAAGAGCAAACTGAATTCAACGTCATGCTGCTGGAAGCTGGCGAGAAGAAAGTTAACGTCATCAAGGCTGTACGTGAGCTGACCGGTCTGGGCTTGAAAGAAGCCAAGGCTGTAGTTGACGGCGCACCAGCTCTGGTTCTGGAAGCAGTTGCGAAAGACGCTGCTGACAAAGCCAAAGCTACGCTGGAAGAAGCAGGCGCTAAAGTCGAGCTGAAGTAAGTATCGACTTTGAGTGTCCAGCCCAAGCGTTAAGCGAAAGGCTGATGGCTGGTGGCTCTTGCCACCGGCCTTTTTCCGTTATAGATGACTGGCTCGGCCGGCATTCATAGCGTGTAAAACCACCGGTAATGGTGGCGCAAACCAAGGGGTTTGCACGATTTTCTGGCTGCTCCCGTCGGGAGGAGCCAAACAAGCAGGTGACCAAGCTGGGGAACGCTGATGGCTTACTCATATACTGAGAAAAAACGTATCCGCAAGGACTTTAGCAAGTTGCCGGACGTAATGGATGTGCCGTATCTCCTGGCCATCCAGCTGGATTCGTATCGCGAATTCCTGCAAGCGGGAGCTACCAAAGATCAGTTCCGCGACGTCGGTCTGCATGCAGCCTTCAAATCCGTTTTCCCGATCATCAGCTACTCCGGCAATGCTGCGCTGGAGTATGTAGGTTATCGCTTGGGCGAACCGGCATTTGATGTCAAAGAGTGCGTGCTGCGCGGTGTGACTTACGCTGTACCTCTGCGAGTAAAAGTCCGTTTGATCATTTTCGACAAAGAATCGTCGAACAAAGCGATCAAGGACATCAAAGAGCAAGAAGTCTACATGGGTGAAATCCCCCTGATGACTGAGAACGGTACCTTTGTTATCAATGGTACCGAGCGCGTTATCGTTTCCCAGCTGCACCGTTCCCCGGGCGTGTTCTTCGACCACGACCGCGGCAAGACGCACAGCTCCGGCAAGCTGCTTTATTCCGCTCGCATCATTCCTTACCGCGGTTCGTGGCTGGACTTCGAGTTCGATCCAAAGGACTGTGTATTCGTCCGTATCGACCGTCGTCGCAAGCTGCCTGCGTCGGTATTGCTTCGCGCGCTTGGCTACACGACAGAACAGGTTCTTGACGCGTTCTACACCACCAACGTATTCCACGTTCATGGTGAGAACCTTAGTCTGGAACTGGTTCCTCAGCGCCTGCGCGGTGAAATTGCTGTCCTGGATATCCTGGATGACAAAGGCAAGGTTATTGTCGAGCAAGGTCGCCGTATCACGGCTCGTCATATCAACCAGCTGGAAAAAGCCGGTATCAAGCAACTGGAAGTGCCTCTGGACTACGTCCTGGGTCGCACCACTGCCAAAGTCATCGTGCATCCGGCTACTGGCGAAATCATTGCTGAGTGCAACACCGAGCTGAACACTGAGATCCTGGCAAAAATCGCCAAGGCTCAGGTTGTTCGCATCGAAACGTTGTACACCAACGATATCGACTGTGGTCCGTTTGTATCCGACACGCTGAAGATCGATTCCACCAGCAATCAACTCGAAGCGCTGGTTGAGATCTACCGCATGATGCGTCCAGGCGAGCCGCCTACCAAGGATGCAGCAGAGACTCTGTTCAACAACCTGTTCTTCAGTCCAGAGCGCTATGACCTCTCTGCTGTTGGCCGGATGAAGTTCAACCGTCGTATCGGTCGTACCGAGATCGAAGGTTCGGGTGTTCTGTGCAAAGAAGATATCGTCGCCGTTCTCAAGACGCTGGTTGATATCCGTAACGGCAAAGGCATCGTCGACGACATCGACCACTTGGGTAACCGTCGTGTTCGTTGTGTTGGCGAGATGGCTGAAAACCAGTTCCGCGTTGGCCTGGTGCGTGTTGAGCGTGCAGTCAAAGAGCGTCTGTCTATGGCAGAAAGCGAAGGCCTGATGCCTCAGGACCTGATCAACGCCAAGCCAGTTGCCGCTGCTGTTAAAGAGTTCTTCGGTTCCAGCCAGCTTTCGCAGTTCATGGACCAGAACAACCCGCTCTCCGAGATCACTCACAAGCGTCGTGTCTCTGCACTCGGCCCTGGTGGTTTGACTCGTGAGCGTGCTGGCTTTGAAGTTCGTGACGTACACCCGACTCACTACGGTCGTGTATGCCCGATTGAAACGCCGGAAGGTCCGAACATCGGTCTGATCAACTCCTTGGCTGCTTATGCGCGCACCAACCAGTACGGCTTCCTTGAAAGTCCGTACCGTGTTGTTAAAGACGCTCTGGTAACTGACGAAATCGTTTTCCTCTCAGCTATTGAAGAAGCCGATCACGTCATTGCTCAGGCTTCTGCGGCAATGAACGACAAGAAGGTCCTGATCGACGAGCTGGTTGCCGTACGTCACTTGAACGAGTTCACCGTCAAGGCTCCAGAAGACGTGACATTGATGGACGTATCGCCGAAGCAGGTAGTTTCGGTTGCGGCCTCGCTGATCCCGTTCCTCGAGCACGACGACGCCAACCGTGCGTTGATGGGTTCCAACATGCAGCGTCAGGCTGTTCCTACTCTGCGTGCTGACAAGCCGCTGGTAGGTACTGGCATGGAGCGCAACGTGGCTCGCGACTCCGGCGTTTGCGTCGTGGCTCGTCGTGGCGGCGTGATCGACTCTGTTGATGCAAGCCGTATCGTGGTTCGTGTTGCTGATGATGAAGTTGAAACCGGTGAAGCTGGTGTCGACATCTACAACCTGACCAAGTACACCCGCTCCAACCAGAACACCTGCATCAACCAGCGTCCGCTGGTGAGCAAGGGTGATCGTGTTGAGCGTAGCGACATCATGGCTGATGGTCCGTCCACCGATATGGGTGAGCTGGCTCTGGGTCAGAACATGCGCATCGCGTTCATGGCATGGAACGGCTTCAACTTCGAAGACTCCATCTGCCTGTCCGAGCGTGTTGTTCAGGAAGATCGTTTCACCACGATCCACATTCAGGAACTGACCTGTGTGGCGCGTGACACCAAGCTTGGCCCTGAAGAAATCACTGCAGACATCCCGAACGTGGGTGAAGCTGCACTGAACAAACTGGACGAAGCCGGTATCGTTTACGTAGGTGCTGAGGTTGGTGCTGGCGACATTCTGGTAGGTAAGGTCACGCCTAAAGGCGAGACCCAGCTCACTCCAGAAGAAAAACTGCTGCGCGCTATCTTCGGTGAGAAGGCAAGCGACGTTAAAGACACCTCTCTGCGTGTACCTACCGGTACCAAGGGTACTGTCATTGACGTTCAGGTCTTCACCCGTGATGGTGTTGAGCGTGACGCTCGCGCACTCTCTATCGAGAAAACTCAGCTGGACGAGATCCGCAAGGACTTGAACGAAGAGTTCCGTATCGTTGAAGGCGCTACTTTCGAACGTCTGCGTTCCGCTCTGGTTGGCCGTAAGGTCGAAGGCGGCGCTGGCTTGAAGAAAGGTCAGGACATCACCGACGAAGTTCTCGACGGTCTTGAGCACGGCCAGTGGTTCAAGCTGCGCATGGCTGAAGATGCTCTGAACGAGCAGCTCGAGAAGGCTCAGGCTTACATCGTTGATCGTCGCCGTCTTCTGGATGACAAGTTCGAAGACAAGAAACGCAAACTGCAGCAGGGCGATGACCTGGCTCCAGGCGTTCTGAAAATCGTCAAGGTTTACCTGGCAATCCGTCGTCGCATCCAGCCGGGCGACAAGATGGCCGGTCGTCACGGTAACAAAGGCGTGGTCTCTGTGATCATGCCGGTTGAAGACATGCCGCACGATGCCAACGGCACCCCGGTCGACATCGTTCTCAACCCGTTGGGCGTTCCTTCGCGTATGAACGTTGGTCAGATTCTCGAAACTCACCTGGGCTTGGCGGCCAAGGGCTTGGGCGAGAAGATCAACCGCATGCTCGAAGAGCAGCGTAAAGTTGCTGAGCTGCGTAAGTTC
This sequence comes from Pseudomonas syringae group sp. J309-1, assembly GCF_032582135.1. Classification (NCBI taxonomy): domain Bacteria; kingdom Pseudomonadati; phylum Pseudomonadota; class Gammaproteobacteria; order Pseudomonadales; family Pseudomonadaceae; genus Pseudomonas; species Pseudomonas syringae group sp. J309-1. Next base: position 10,294 of record NZ_JAWHNU010000013.1, read on the forward strand.
CTGACCGAGATCTACAACGAGATCGGTGGCCGTCAAGAGAAGCTGGAAGACTTTAGCGATAAAGAAATCCTGGATCTGGCGAAGAACCTGCGTAATGGTGTGCCAATGGCTACGCCTGTGTTCGACGGTGCCAAGGAAGTTGAAATCAAGGCAATGCTCAAACTGGCAGATATGCCAGAGAGCGGCCAGATGCAGCTGTTCGATGGTCGCACCGGCAACAAGTTCGAGCGTCCGGTTACCGTTGGCTACATGTACATGCTGAAGCTGAACCACTTGGTGGACGACAAGATGCATGCGCGTTCCACTGGTTCTTACAGCCTCGTTACCCAGCAGCCGCTGGGTGGTAAGGCTCAGTTCGGTGGTCAGCGTTTCGGGGAGATGGAGGTGTGGGCGCTGGAAGCATACGGCGCGGCCTACACTCTGCAGGAAATGCTCACAGTGAAGTCGGACGATGTGAACGGCCGTACCAAGATGTACAAAAACATCGTGGATGGCGATCACCGTATGGAGCCGGGCATGCCCGAGTCTTTCAACGTGTTGATCAAAGAAATCCGTTCGCTCGGCATCGATATCGATCTGGAAACCGAATAACACGTGACGCGAATCGAGGGTGGGTCGGTATGACTGCCCTCTGCTCCGCCAGGAGGAAAGGCCTTGAAAGACCTACTGAATTTGCTGAAAAACCAGGGTCAAGTCGAAGAGTTCGATGCAATCCGTATTGGATTGGCATCGCCTGAGATGATCCGTTCGTGGTCGTTCGGTGAAGTTAAAAAGCCGGAAACCATCAACTACCGTACGTTCAAACCTGAGCGCGACGGCTTGTTCTGCGCCAAGATCTTTGGTCCGGTCAAGGATTACGAGTGCCTGTGCGGTAAGTACAAGCGCCTGAAACACCGTGGTGTGATCTGCGAGAAGTGCGGCGTTGAAGTTGCACTGGCCAAAGTCCGTCGTGAGCGTATGGCTCACATCGAGCTGGCATCGCCTGTTGCCCACATCTGGTTCCTGAAGTCGCTGCCTTCCCGTATCGGCTTGCTGATGGACATGACCCTGCGTGATATCGAACGTGTTCTCTATTTCGAGAGTTATGTCGTAATCGATCCAGGCATGACCACCCTTGAAAAAGGTCAGCTGCTGAATGATGAGCAGTACTTCGAAGCTCTGGAAGAGTTCGGTGATGACTTCGACGCCCGCATGGGTGCTGAAGCTGTTCGCGAGCTCCTGCACGCTATCGATCTTGAACACGAGATTGGTCGTCTGCGCGAAGAAATTCCGCAAACCAACTCCGAAACCAAGATCAAGAAGCTGTCCAAGCGTTTGAAGCTGATGGAAGCCTTCCAGGGTTCGGGCAACCTGCCTGAGTGGATGGTTTTGACCGTTCTACCGGTTCTGCCGCCAGATCTGCGTCCATTGGTTCCGCTGGACGGCGGTCGCTTTGCGACTTCTGACCTCAACGATCTGTATCGTCGAGTGATCAACCGTAACAACCGTTTGAAGCGCCTGCTTGATCTGTCTGCTCCGGACATCATCGTGCGCAACGAAAAGCGTATGTTGCAGGAAGCTGTCGATGCTCTGCTCGACAACGGCCGTCGCGGTCGCGCCATTACTGGCTCGAACAAGCGTCCGCTGAAGTCCCTGGCTGACATGATCAAGGGTAAGCAGGGTCGTTTCCGTCAGAACTTGCTCGGTAAGCGTGTTGACTACTCGGGTCGTTCGGTAATTACCGTTGGTCCGACCCTGCGTCTGCACCAGTGCGGTCTGCCGAAGAAAATGGCTCTCGAGCTGTTCAAGCCTTTCATTTTCGGCAAGCTGGAAATGCGTGGCCTCGCCACGACTATCAAAGCTGCCAAGAAGATGGTTGAGCGCGAGCTGCCGGAAGTCTGGGACGTTCTCGCAGAAGTTATCCGCGAACACCCGGTGCTTCTGAACCGTGCGCCAACGCTTCACCGTCTGGGCATCCAGGCTTTTGAACCGGTACTGATCGAAGGTAAGGCTATTCAGCTGCACCCTCTGGTCTGTGCTGCGTACAACGCCGACTTCGACGGCGACCAGATGGCCGTACACGTACCGCTGACGCTGGAAGCCCAGCTTGAAGCGCGTGCGTTGATGATGTCGACCAACAACATTCTGTCGCCAGCTAACGGTGAGCCAATCATCGTTCCTTCGCAGGACGTTGTATTGGGTCTGTACTACATGACTCGTGAAGCGATCAACGCCAAAGGCGAAGGTCGTGTGTTCGCGGATCTGCAGGAAGTTGACCGCGTATTCCGTGCCGGCGAAGCCGCGCTGCATGCCAAGGTTAAAGTCCGGATCCACGAAACGATCAATGATCGTGATGGTGGCAGCGTCAAGAACACCCGTATTGTCGACACCACTGTCGGCCGTGCGCTGCTGTTCCAGGTGGTTCCGGCCGGCCTGTCGTATGACGTGGTCAACCAGCCAATGAAGAAAAAGGCGATCTCCAAGCTGATCAACCAGTGCTACCGCGTGGTTGGTCTGAAAGAGACCGTTATCTTCGCTGACCAGTTGATGTACACCGGTTTTGCCTACTCGACTATTTCGGGTGTTTCCATTGGTGTTAACGACTTCGTTATCCCTGATGAGAAAGCTCGCATCATCGACGCAGCTACCGAAGAAGTTAAAGAGATCGAAAGTCAGTACGCCTCGGGCCTGGTAACTCAGGGCGAGAAGTACAACAAGGTAATCGACCTTTGGTCCAAGGCGAACGACGAAGTCTCGAAAGCGATGATGTCGAACCTGTCCAAAGAGCGCGTTATTGACCGTCACGGCGTCGAAGTTGATCAGGAATCCTTCAACTCGATGTACATGATGGCTGACTCCGGTGCACGGGGTTCGGCTGCACAGATTCGTCAGTTGGCGGGTATGCGTGGTCTGATGGCCAAGCCGGACGGCTCGATCATCGAGACGCCGATCACCGCGAACTTCCGTGAAGGTTTGAGCGTACTTCAGTACTTCATCTCGACTCACGGTGCTCGTAAGGGTCTTGCGGATACCGCCTTGAAGACAGCTAACTCCGGTTACCTGACTCGTCGTCTGGTTGACGTTGCTCAGGATCTGGTTGTTACCGAAGTCGACTGCGGTACCGAACACGGTCTGCTGATGACTCCACACATTGAAGGCGGCGACGTTGTTGAGCCATTGGGTGAGCGCGTACTGGGTCGAGTAATCGCCCGTGACGTATTCAAGCCTGGCACCGACGAAGTCATCGTGCCTGCCGGTACGCTGGTAGACGAGAAGTGGGTTGAGTTCATCGAGCTGAACAGCATTGACGAAGTAATCGTTCGTTCGCCGATCAGCTGTGAAACCCGTTACGGCATCTGCGCCAAGTGCTACGGCCGTGATCTGGCTCGTGGTCACCAGGTAAACATCGGTGAAGCGGTCGGCGTTATTGCTGCCCAGTCCATCGGTGAGCCGGGTACCCAGCTGACCATGCGTACGTTCCACATCGGTGGTGCGGCAAGCCGGACTTCTGCTGCTGACAGCGTTCAGGTGAAAAATGGCGGTACTGTCCGTCTGCACAACCTGAAGCACGTTGAGCGAGTAGACGGCCACCTGGTAGCTGTGTCCCGTTCGGGCGAGCTGGCGATCGCTGATGACTACGGTCGTGAGCGTGAGCGTTACAAACTGCCTTACGGTGCAGTGATTTCTGTGAAGGAAGGCGATAAGGTCGACGCAGGTTCGATCGTGGCCAAGTGGGATCCGCACACTCACCCAATTGTCACCGAAATGAAAGGTACCGTGACCTACGTGGGCATGGAAGAGGGCATCACGATCAAGCGTCAGACAGACGAATTGACCGGTATGACCAACATTGAAGTTCTGGATGCCAAAGACCGTCCGGCAGCCGGCAAAGATATTCGCCCGGCTGTGAAAATGGTTGGTGTTGATGGCAAGGATCTGTTGCTGCCAGGTACTGACGTTCCTGCTCAGTACTTCCTGCCAGCTAACGCACTCGTTGGTGTGGCGGATGGTGTGCAGGTTGCGATCGGTGATGTTATCGCTCGTATCCCGCAGGAAACTTCGAAAACTCGAGACATCACCGGTGGTCTGCCGCGTGTTGCCGACTTGTTCGAAGCTCGTCGTCCGAAAGAGGCGTCGATCCTTGCAGAAGTCAGCGGTACCATTGCGTTCGGTAAGGAAACCAAAGGCAAGCGTCGTCTGGTTATTACCCCGAACGATGGTAGCGATCCGTACGAAGAGCTGATTCCGAAGTGGCGCCACCTGAACGTCTTCGAAGGCGAACAGGTTAACCGCGGCGAAGTTATCTCCGACGGTCCTAGCGATCCACACGACATCCTGCGTCTGCTGGGTGTGAGTGCGCTGGCCAAGTACATCGTTAACGAGATCCAGGACGTTTACCGTCTGCAGGGCGTGAAGATCAACGATAAGCACATCGAGACCATTCTGCGTCAGATGTTGCGTAAAGTTGAAATCTCCGAGTCTGGCGATTCCACCTTTATCAAAGGTGATCAGATGGAGCTGACTCACGTACTGGTCGAGAACGAACGTCTGAACGCGGAAGAGAAATTCGTTTCCAAGTTCACCCGTGTACTGCTTGGTATCACCAAGGCTTCGTTGTCCACTGAGTCGTTCATCTCCGCGGCGTCTTTCCAAGAGACAACACGTGTACTGACCGAAGCAGCAGTAACAGGCAAGCGCGATTATCTGCGCGGTCTGAAGGAAAACGTGGTTGTGGGTCGTTTGATCCCGGCTGGTACAGGTCTGGCTTATCACAGCGAGCGCAAGCGTCGCCGTGAAGTCGACAAACCGTTGCGTGTGAGCGCTAGCGAAGTCGAAGCAGCATTGACTGAAGCGTTGAACTCAAGCGGTAACTAAAAAAGAGTAAGGCCTCGGCCTCCAGTCTCATCAAGTGGCAGGTAAATTCTGTCGCTTGACGAGAAAGGACGTCGGGGCTTTGTCTTGACTGGGGACAGGATCCTCTTTAGACTCTTGTACCCCTAAATTTGGCGGGACTCGCGTCCTGCCATTTTGCTTTTCTTGCAAGACAATAGCGTCGCAAGACAACAGTGGAGCTAGTAGATGGCAACTATCAACCAGCTGGTACGTCAGCCGCGTAAGCGTATCGTCGAGAAATCCGACGTACCTGCGCTGCAGAACTGCCCGCAACGTCGTGGCGTATGCACTCGTGTGTATACCACCACGCCGAAAAAACCTAACTCGGCACTGCGTAAAGTATGCCGCGTGCCCCAGACCAACGGTTTCGAGGTTTCCTCGAACATCCCTCGTGAAGGTCACAACCTGCAAGAGCACAGCGTGGTACTGATTCGTGGCGGTCGTGTAAAAGACTTGCCAGGTGTTCGTTATCACACCGTTCGCGGTTCTTTGGATACTTCCGGCGTTAAAGGTCGTAACCAGGGTCGTTCGAAGTACGGTACCAAGAAGCCTAAGTAGTATTTGGCTTCCTGTGACAAATTGCAGATTTCTATTTTTCTGAGTCGATAAGAGTAAGGTCGGGCGCACTCCAGAGTGAGTGGTGGTCCCGAGCTACCTGAAGACCGTTTGAGGGCTTATCCATGCCAAGAAGACGCGTAGCAGCCAAGCGCGAAGTGCTTGACGATCCAAAATACGGAAGCCAAATTCTGGCCAAGTTCATGAACCACGTGATGGAAAGCGGCAAAAAAGCCGTTGCCGAGCGTATCGTTTATGGCGCGCTGGAAAAGGTTAAAGAACGCAAGAACAGCGATCCCCTGGAAATCTTCGAGAAAGCTCTCGACGCCATCGCTCCGCTGGTCGAAGTGAAGTCGCGCCGTGTAGGCGGCGCTACTTACCAGGTTCCGGTCGAAGTTCGTCCGTCCCGTCGTAATGCATTGGCAATGCGCTGGCTGGTAGACTTCGCGCGCAAGCGCGGTGAGAAGTCTATGGCTCTGCGTTTGGCTGGCGAACTGCTGGACGCCGCTGAAGGTAAAGGTGCTGCAGTTAAGAAGCGTGAAGACGTGCACCGTATGGCTGAAGCTAACAAAGCTTTCTCGCACTACCGCTTCTAATTTCAGCGTCACTAATTTTGCGAGGGCTTTATGGCTCGTACTACTCCGATTAACCGCTACCGTAACATCGGTATCGTTGCTCACGTGGATGCTGGTAAAACCACCACCACCGAGCGCGTCCTTTTTTACACTGGCGTAAACCACAAAATGGGCGAGGTGCATGATGGCGCCGCGACCATGGACTGGATGGTGCAAGAGCAGGAGCGGGGTATTACCATTACTTCCGCTGCTACGACGGCATTCTGGGCTGGCTCCGTCAAGCAGTTCGAAAAACATCGCTTCAACATCATCGATACCCCGGGTCACGTTGACTTCACTATTGAAGTAGAGCGCTCTCTGCGCGTACTCGATGGCGCGGTCGTTGTGTTCTGCGGTACTTCGGGTGTTGAGCCTCAGTCGGAAACCGTATGGCGTCAAGCCAACAAATACGGCGTTCCACGTCTTGTTTATGTGAACAAGATGGACCGTGCTGGTGCGAACTTCCTGCGCGTGATCGGTCAGATCAAACAGCGTCTGGGTCACACTCCGGTGCCAATCCAGTTGGCTATCGGCTCTGAAGACAATTTCCAGGGTCAGATCGATCTGATGACCATGGAAGCTGTTTACTGGGATGACGCTGACAAGGGCATGGCCCCTCGTCGCGAAGCTATCCCGGCTGAGCTGCAAGAGCTGGCTGACGAGTGGCGCAGCAACATGGTTGAGGCTGCCGCTGAAGCCAACGAAGAGCTGATGAACAAATACCTCGAAGGTGAAGAGCTCACCATCGCGGAAATCGAAGGCGCTTTGCGTCAGCGTACTATCGCTGGCGAAATCGTTCTGGCAGTTTGCGGTTCTTCCTTCAAGAACAAGGGTGTTCCCCTGGTTCTCGACGCAGTGATCAAGTACCTGCCTGCGCCTGTAGACATTCCTGCCATCAAGGGTTCCGACCCGGATGACGAGACTGTTGAAATGGAGCGTCACGCAGACGACAACGAGCCGTTCTCGGCTCTGGCGTTCAAGATCGCTACCGACCCATTCGTGGGTACTTTGACCTTTGCTCGTGTTTATTCGGGCGTGTTGAGCTCCGGCGACGGCGTGATCAACTCGGTTAAAGGCAAGAAAGAGCGTGTTGGTCGTATGGTGCAAATGCACGCGAACACACGTGAAGAGATCAAAGAAGTTCGCGCTGGTGACATCGCGGCTCTGATCGGCATGAAGGACGTCACCACTGGTGATACCCTCTGCTCGGCTGACAAGCCAATCATTCTGGTTCGTATGGACTTCCCGGAGCCGGTTATTTCGGTTGCCGTTGAGCCTAAGACCAAGGATGACCAGGAAAAAATGGGTATCGCTCTGGGCAAACTTGCTCAGGAAGACCCGTCTTTCCGCGTAAAAACTGATGAAGAGACTGGTCAAACGATCATCTCTGGCATGGGCGAGTTGCACTTGGACATCCTGGTTGACCGGATGCGCCGTGAGTTCAACGTTGAAGCCAACATCGGTAAACCACAGGTTTCCTATCGTGAGAAAATCACGAAGGCTTGTGAGATCGAAGGCAAGTTCGTTCGTCAGTCCGGCGGTCGTGGTCAGTTCGGCCATTGCTGGATCCGTTTTGCTCCTGCTGACGAAGGTCAGGAAGGTCTGCAATTCGTAAACGAAGTAGTGGGTGGTGTTGTTCCTAAGGAATACATCCCTGCTATCCAGAAGGGTATCGAAGAGCAGATGAAGAACGGTGTTGTTGCCGGCTATCCGCTGATCGGCCTGAAGGCTACCGTTTTCGATGGTTCTTACCACGACGTCGACTCCAACGAGATGGCGTTTAAGGTGGCAGCCTCCATGGCGACCAAGCAACTGGCTACCAAAGGTGGCGGTGTTGTACTTGAGCCGATCATGAAGGTTGAAGTTGTTACACCTGAGGACTACATGGGCGACGTGATGGGTGACCTGAACCGTCGTCGCGGTCTGATCCAGGGTATGGAAGATACGGTTTCTGGCAAAGTGATTCGCGCCGAAGTACCGTTGGGTGAGATGTTCGGTTATGCGACCGACGTTCGCTCCATGTCTCAGGGTCGCGCGAGCTACTCCATGGAATTCTCCAAATACTCCGAAGCTCCGTCGAATGTCGTCGAAGCTATCGTTAAAAAACAAGGCTGATTTCAGCCCCTTTAGGCTAGGAGTTCACTGTCGTGGCTAAAGAAAAATTTGAACGTAACAAACCGCACGTCAACGTTGGCACCATCGGTCACGTTGACCACGGTAAAACCACTCTGACTGCTGCTCTGACTCGCGTTTGCTCCGAAGTTTTCGGTTCGGCTAAAGTCGATTTCGATAAAATCGACAGCGCGCCAGAAGAAAAAGCACGTGGTATCACCATCAACACCGCTCACGTTGAATACGATTCGGCCGTTCGCCACTACGCGCACGTTGACTGCCCAGGTCACGCCGACTACGTAAAAAACATGATCACTGGTGCTGCTCAGATGGACGGCGCTATCCTGGTTTGTTCGGCTGCTGACGGCCCGATGCCTCAGACTCGCGAGCACATCCTGCTGTCCCGTCAGGTTGGCGTTCCGTACATCGTTGTCTTCCTGAACAAGGCTGACATGGTTGACGACGCAGAGCTGCTGGAACTGGTTGAGATGGAAGTGCGCGATCTGCTGAGCACTTACGACTTCCCAGGCGACGACACCCCGATCATCATCGGTTCTGCTCTGATGGCTCTGAACGGCCAAGACGACAACGAGATGGGCACCACTGCCGTCAAGAAACTGGTTGAGACTCTGGACAGCTACATCCCAGAACCAGTTCGTGCTATCGACAAGCCGTTCCTGATGCCAATCGAAGACGTATTCTCGATCTCGGGTCGCGGTACTGTTGTTACTGGTCGTGTTGAGCGTGGTATCGTCAAAATCCAGGAAGAAGTAGAGATCGTGGGTCTGCGTGACACCACTAAAACTACTTGCACTGGCGTTGAGATGTTCCGCAAGCTGCTGGACGAAGGTCGTGCTGGTGAGAACTGTGGCGTTCTGCTGCGTGGCACCAAGCGTGACGACGTTGAGCGTGGTCAGGTTCTGGTTAAGCCAGGCACTGTTAAGCCGCACACTCAGTTCGAAGCTGAAATCTACGTTCTGAGCAAAGAAGAAGGCGGTCGTCACACTCCTTTCTTCAAAGGCTACCGTCCACAGTTCTACTTCCGTACTACCGACGTAACTGGTAGCTGCGAACTGCCGGAAGGCGTTGAGATGGTTATGCCAGGTGATAACGTGAAAGTTAGCGTTACCCTGATCAAGCCAATCGCAATGGAAGATGGTCTGCGTTTCGCAATTCGTGAAGGCGGTCGTACCGTCGGCGCTGGCGTCGTAGCCAAAATCATCGCGTAAGCAATGATTTGAAAAAAAGCCTCCGCTTGCGGGGGCTTTTTTTATTGGGTTGACACCCCGTTACCTCGTCTATAGAATTGCGCCTCCTTTTAACGGGCGTATTGCGCTCGGTGGGAACAGCAATCTGGAGTCTGAATCCAATGCAAAACCAGCAAATCCGTATCAGGTTGAAGGCTTTTGACCATCGCCTGATCGACCAATCCACCCAGGAAATCGTGGAAACCGCGAAACGTACTGGTGCTCAGGTGCGTGGTCCAATCCCACTGCCGACACGTAAAGAGCGGTTCACCGTTCTGGTTTCCCCGCACGTCAACAAAGACGCGCGCGACCAGTACGAGATCCGTACTCATAAACGCGTTCTGGACATCGTCCAGCCAACGGATAAAACCGTTGACGCGCTTATGAAGCTTGATCTTGCAGCCGGTGTGGAAGTGCAGATCAGCCTCGGCTAAGACTTGGGTCTTAGTCGTGTAACGCTCTGAAATGGGCGGCCATAGCGGGTGAAAGCCCCGTACACTCATGAGGTTTACAACATGACTATTGGTGTAGTCGGTCGTAAATGCGGTATGACCCGTATTTTCACCGAAGAAGGTGTCTCCATTCCGGTTACGGTCATTGAGATCGAGCCGAATCGCGTCACCCAGTTCAAAACTGAAGAGACCGATGGCTATCGTGCAGTGCAAGTCACTGTAGGCGAGCGTCGTGCTTCGCGTGTTACAGCTGCTCAAGCTGGCCACTTCGCTAAAGCGAACGTTGCCGCTGGTCGTGCCGTCATGGAATTCCGTCTTGAAGAAGGCGAGTACCAAGCAGGCGACCTGATCAACGCTGAAATCTTCGCTGCTGGTCAACTGGTTGATGTAACCGGTCAGTCCAAGGGTAAAGGCTTCCAGGGTACGATCAAGCGTTGGAATTTCCGCGGGCAAGATAACACCCACGGTAACTCCGTATCCCACCGCGTCCCAGGCTCTATCGGCCAGTGCCAGACTCCTGGTCGTGTATTCAAGGGCAAAAAAATGTCCGGTCATATGGGCGCTGAGCGCGTGACCGTGCAGTCCCTGGAAGTAGTGCGCGTGGACGCTGAACGCAATCTGTTGTTGGTCAAGGGCGCTGTTCCTGGCGCTACTGGCGGCAACCTGGTTGTACGTCCAGCAGCCAAGGCTCGCGGTTAAGGGGAAGCTGACATGCAATTAAATGTAAATGACGCTCAAGCAATCGAAGTTTCCGAACTGACATTTGGCGGCGAGTTCAACGAGACACTGGTTCACCAGGCAGTCGTAGCCTACATGGCTGGCGGTCGTCAGGGCACCAAGCAGCAAAAGACCCGTTCCGATGTTCGTGGTGGCGGTAAGCGTCCATGGCGTCAGAAGGGTACTGGCCGTGCTCGTGCCGGTACTATCCGTAGCCCAATCTGGCGTGGCGGCGGTACCACTTTCGCAGCACGTCCTCAGGACCACTCTCAGAAGCTCAACAAGAAGATGTATCGCGCAGCTTTGCGCTCCATCCTTGCTGAACTGGTTCGTACTGATCGTCTGGTCGTGGTTCAGGACTTCGCTGTTGAAGCACCGAAAACCAAAGATCTGCTGAACAAGCTGACTGGCATGGGCCTGACTGACGTCCTGATCGTGTCTGATGCTGTTGACCAGAATCTGTACCTGGCTGCTCGCAACCTGCCGCACGTAGATGTACGTGACGTACAAGGTTCCGATCCAGTTAGTCTGATCGCATACGACAAAGTGTTGATCACTGTGTCGGCCGTGAAGAAATTCGAGGAGCTGCTGGGATGAACCAGGAACGCGTATTTAAAGTTCTGCTTGGCCCGCATGTTTCCGAAAAGGCTACGGTTCTCGCAGACAAGAAAGGTCAGTTCGTTTTCAAGGTTGCTACTGACGCAACCAAGCTGGAAATCAAGAAGGCCGTCGAAAGCCTGTTCAGCGTGAAAGTAGAGCGTGTTACTACCCTGAATGTTCTGGGTAAGAGCAAGCGCACTGCTCGCGGTCTGGGCAAGCGTAATGACTGGAAGAAGGCAGTTATCTCCCTTCAGCCAGGCCAAGATCTCGATTTCAGCAGCAGTGCTGAGTAAGGAAGGGGTGCATCATGGCAATCGTTAAATGCAAACCGACTTCCCCTGGCCGCCGTTTTGTGGTCAAGGTGGTCAACCAGGAGCTGCATAAAGGCGCTCCTCACGCACCGCTGCTCGAGAAAAAATCGAAGTCTGGTGGTCGTAACAACAATGGCCGTATTACTACCCGTCATATCGGTGGTGGTCATAAGCAGCATTATCGTCTGGTCGATTTCCGTCGCAATGACAAAGATGGCATCGCTGCCACTGTCGAGCGTATCGAATACGATCCAAACCGTACTGCTCACATCGCATTGCTGCTTTACGCAGACGGCGAGCGTCGCTACATCATCGCCCCTAAAGGCGTGAGTGCTGGCGATCAGCTGATTGCAGGCGCTTTGGCTCCAATCAAGCCGGGCAACGCTCTTCAACTGCGTAACATTCCAGTTGGTAGCACCGTTCACGGTATCGAATTGAAGCCAGGTAAAGGTGCACAGATCGCTCGTTCCGCTGGTGCTTCGGCTCAGCTGATCGCTCGTGAAGGCGTCTACGTGACCCTGCGTCTGCGTTCCGGTGAAATGCGTAAAGTGCTTTCCGAGTGCCGTGCAACGCTGGGCGAAGTCTCGAACTCCGAGCACAGCCTGCGTTCCTTGGGTAAAGCTGGTGCTAAGCGCTGGCGTGGCGTTCGCCCAACCGTTCGTGGTGTTGCCATGAACCCGGTTGATCACCCACATGGTGGTGGTGAAGGTCGTACCTCTGGTGGTCGTCATCCGGTATCGCCGTGGGGCTTCCCGACTAAGGGCGCGAAGACTCGTGGTAATAAGCGTACCGACAAAATGATCGTCCGTCGTCGCAAGTAAATAGAGGGATACGACAGTGCCACGTTCTCTGAAAAAAGGTCCTTTTATTGATCTTCACCTACTGAAGAAGATCGAAGTGGCGGCGGAAAAGAACGATCGCAAACCGGTGAAAACCTGGTCGCGTCGTTCGATGATCCTGCCACAAATGGTCGGTCTGACCATTGCTGTGCATAACGGTCGCCAACATGTTCCAGTTCTCGTGAACGAAGACATGGTCGGCCATAAACTAGGCGAGTTTGCCGGTACCCGCACTTATCGTGGGCACGTGGCAGACAAGAAAGCCAAGCGTTAAGGGGTAAGGAACGATGGAAGTAGCCGCTAAGTTGTCGGGCGCTCGAATCTCCGCCCAGAAAACCCGCTTGGTCGCCGACCAGATCCGCGGGAAGAAGGTGGGCGAAGCGCTCAACCTGTTGGCTTTCAGCAACAAGAAAGCTGCCGAGATCCTGAAGAAAGTGCTGGAGTCGGCTGTAGCCAACGCCGAGCATAACGAAGGCGCAGACGTTGATGACCTCCGGGTCTCCACCGTTTTCGTCAACGAAGGGCGTTCGCTGAAGCGCATCATGCCACGTGCCAAAGGCCGTGCTGATCGCATCGTCAAGCGGTCTTGCCATATCACTGTCAAGGTTGCTGACAAGTAACGGAGTCGAAGAGATGGGTCAGAAAGTACATCCCATTGGCATTCGCCTGGGAATCGTCAAGGAGCACACCTCCGTCTGGTACGCAGACGGTCGGACTTATGCGGACTATTTGTTCGCTGATCTGAAAGTGCGTGAGTATCTCCAAGACAAATTAAAAAGCGCGTCCGTAAGCCGTATCGATATCCATCGTCCGGCTCAGACAGCACGTATCACCATCCACACTGCTCGTCCTGGTATCGTTATCGGGAAGAAAGGTGAAGATGTTGAGAAACTGCGTCAGGACCTGACCAAGCAAATGGGTGTGCCTGTGCACATCAATATCGAAGAAATCCGCAAGCCGGAGCTCGACGGTATGTTGGTTGCGCAGAGCGTAGCTCAGCAGCTGGAGCGTCGCGTTATGTTCCGTCGCGCTATGAAGCGCGCTGTACAGAACGCCATGCGCATTGGTGCCAAAGGCATCAAAATCCAAGTGAGCGGTCGTCTCGGCGGTGCTGAAATCGCACGTACTGAATGGTATCGCGAAGGTCGTGTGCCTTTGCACACCCTGCGTGCCGACATCGACTATGCCAACTACGAAGCTCACACCACTTACGGTGTGATCGGTGTAAAGGTTTGGATCTTCAAAGGCGAAGTAATTGGTGGTCGCCAAGAAGAACTGAAACCACAAGCACCTGCGCCTCGTAAAAAAGCTGCTAAGTAAGGGGTACGCCAAATGTTGCAACCAAAGCGTACGAAGTTCCGCAAGCAGATGACTGGCCACAACCGTGGCTTGGCATTGCGCGGTAGCAAAGTCAGCTTCGGCGAATATGCGCTGAAGTCTGTTGCTCGTGGTCGTCTCACTGCCCGTCAGATTGAGTCAGCGCGTCGTGCTCTGACCCGTCACGTTAAACGTGGCGGTAAAATCTGGATCCGTGTATTCCCGGACAAGCCTGTAACCAAAAAGCCCCTCGAAGTTCGTATGGGTAAAGGTAAGGGTAACGTGGAGTACTGGGTTGCCCAGATTCAGCCAGGCAAAGTCCTGTATGAAATCGAGGGTGTTTCTGAAGAGCTGGCGCGTGAGGCTTTCGCCCTGGCTGCTGCAAAGCTGCCGCTCGCCACCTCCTTTGTTAAACGGACGGTGATGTGATGAAAGCGAATGAACTTCGTGAAAAATCAGCACAGCAGCTGAACGAGCAACTGCTCGGCCTGCTGCGCGACCAGTTCAATCTGCGTATGCAGAAAGCAACTGGCCAGTTGGGGCAGTCTCACCTGCTCTCGCAAGTTAAGCGTGACATCGCTCGCGTGAAGACTGTGCTCAACCAGCAGGCAGGTAAGTAATCATGGCTGAAGCCGAAAAAACCGTCCGTACGCTGACTGGCCGTGTTGTCAGCGACAAGATGGACAAGACCATCACCGTTCTGATCGAGCGTCGCGTTAAGCACCCGATCTACGGTAAATACGTTAAGCGTTCGACTAAGCTGCACGCGCACGACGAAACCAATCAATGCCACATCGGCGACAAAGTCACGATTCGTGAAACTCGTCCTGTAGCCAAGACCAAGTCTTGGGCACTGGTTGATATTCTCGAACGCGCTGTGGAAGTCTAAGGACTAGGGGTCGGAGAAATTATATGATTCAGACTCAATCCATGCTCGATGTGGCCGATAACAGCGGCGCACGCCGCGTTATGTGCATCAAGGTGCTGGGTGGCTCCCATCGTCGTTACGCTGGTATCGGTGACATCATCAAAGTTACCGTCAAGGAAGCAATTCCTCGCGGTAAGGTGAAGAAAGGCCAAGTGATGACTGCTGTTGTAGTCCGCACTCGCCATGGCGTTCGTCGTGCTGACGGCTCCATCATCCGCTTTGATGGCAACGCTGCTGTTCTTTTGAACAACAAGCAAGAGCCGATCGGCACCCGTATCTTTGGGCCAGTGACCCGTGAACTTCGTACTGAGAAGTTCATGAAGATCGTCTCGCTCGCCCCAGAAGTGCTGTAAGGAGATCCGACATGCAAAAGATTCGTCGTGACGACGAGATCATCGTGATCGCCGGCAAAGACAAAGGTAAGCGCGGTAAGGTGCTCAAGGTTCTCGCTGACGACCGTCTGGTCGTTGGTGGGATCAACCTGGTAAAGCGTCATACCAAGCCAAACCCGATGTCGGGCGTACAGGGCGGTATCGTCGAGAAAGAAGCGCCACTGCACGCTTCTAACGTCGCTATTTTCAATGGCGCAACCAACAAGGCTGACCGCGTTGGTTTCAAAGTTGAAGATGGCAAGAAAATTCGTGTCTTCAAGTCGACCCAAAAAGCGGTTGATGCTTGAACACTGCTAGGTAGAAGACCATGGCACGACTAAAAGAGATTTACCGGAAGGAAATCGCTCCGAAGCTTAAGGAAGAACTTAAGCTCGCGAACGTGATGGAAGTTCCGCGCGTTACCAAAATCACCCTGAACATGGGGCTGGGCGAAGCGATCGGCGACAAAAAAGTCATCGAGCACGCTGTTGCTGACCTGGAAAAGATCACCGGTCAAAAAGTCGTTGTGACTTACGCTCGGAAATCCATCGCTGGCTTTAAAGTCCGTGAAGGTTGGCCGATCGGCGTCAAAGTGACTCTGCGCCGCGATCGTATGTATGAATTCCTGGATCGTCTGCTTTCGATCTCCCTGCCTCGGGTTCGCGACTTCCGCGGCCTGAATGCCAAGTCCTTCGATGGTCGTGGTAACTACAGCATGGGCGTAAAAGAGCAGATCATTTTCCCGGAAATCGATTACGACAAGATCGATGCTCTCCGCGGTCTGGACATTACCCTGACCACCACTGCCAAGAACGATGACGAAGGCCGCGCTCTGCTGCGCGCTTTCAAATTCCCGTTCCGCAACTGATTGGAGTAGGAAAATGGCCAAGAAGAGCATGAAGAACCGTGAGCTGAAGCGTCAGCTCACCGTTGCCAAGTACGCCACCAAGCGTGCAGCGCTCAAAGCAATCATCGTTGATCTGAACGCAAGTCCAGAAGCGCGTTGGGAAGCTACCGTAGCTCTGCAGAAGCAGCCACGTGACGCAAGCGCTTCGCGCATGCGTAACCGCTGCCGCATCACTGGTCGTCCGCACGGCGTTTACCGCAAGTTCGGCCTTGGCCGTAACAAGCTGCGTGAAGCTGCAATGCGTGGTGATGTGCCAGGTCTGGTTAAAGCCAGCTGGTAATACGCCTTTCACGCGAAGTTCCGGCTTATCGTGCAAGCGATTGGTCGGAATCAAGCCTGAATTTGAATCAAGCCCCTATTGGGGCTTGATTCATTTCCGGGGTACGCCTAGAATTGCCGGCTCGCCTGAGCCCGTGTTTTTCATTTGCCCGGAATTCTCGGCGATAAGCTGTAGCCGCAAGGCTAATTATTTTGTATTAGGAGCGTCTAGCCCATGAGTATGCAGGACCCGTTAGCGGACATGCTAACTCGTATCCGTAATGCCCAGATGGCTGAAAAGCCCGTCGTAAGCATGCCATCTTCCACTGTGAAGGTTGCTGTAGCCAAAGTCCTGAAAGACGAAGGTTACATTGCGGGTTATCAGATCAGCAGCGAAACAAAACCGCTGTTGTCTATCGAGCTGAAGTACTTCGAAGGCCGTCCAGTCATCGAAGAAGTGAAGCGCGTAAGCCGTCCAGGCCTGCGTCAGTACAAGTCCGTCGATGATCTGCCAAAAGTTCGTGGCGGTCTCGGTGTGTCTATCGTCTCCACCAGCAAAGGTGTGATGACGGATCGTGCTGCGCGCGCTGCCGGTGTCGGCGGCGAAGTGCTTTGCACAGTGTTCTAAGGGGGGATAAGCATGTCACGCGTAGCTAAGAACCCCGTTAAGTTGCCAGCAGGCGTCGAAGTTAAACTCGTCGGCCAGCAGCTTTCGGTGAAGGGCGCCAAAGGCACTCTAGATCTGAACATCCATTCGTCCGTTGAGATTGTTGAAGAAGCTGGTGAGCTGCGTTTCGCTGCTCGCAATGGCGATCAACAGACTCGCGCAATGGCCGGCACCACTCGTGCACTGGTTAACAACATGGTCCAGGGCGTAAGCCAAGGCTTCGAGCGTAAGCTCCAGCTGGTCGGTGTTGGTTACAAAGCGCAAGCAAAAGGCACAGTGCTGAACCTGGCTCTTGGCTTCTCGCACCCAGTGGATTACGACCTGCCGGAAGGCATCACCGCTGAGACTCCCAACCAGACCGATATCTTCATCCGAGGTATCGACAAGCAGTTGGTTGGTCAAGTGGCCGCTGAGATCCGCGACTTCCGCCGTCCTGAGCCGTACAAAGGCAAAGGTGTGCGTTACGCAGACGAAGTCGTCCGCCGTAAAGAAGCCAAGAAGAAGTAGGGCATAGCAAATGACCGTCAAAAAAGTTACCCGACTGCGTCGCGCTCGCAAAGCACGCCTGAAAATGCACGAGCTAGAAGTCGTGCGTCTCTGCGTGCACCGCTCTTCGCAGCACATTTATGCCCAGGTCATTTCGGCCGACGGCAGCAAAGTCCTGGCGAGCGCCTCGACTTTGGACAAAGAACTGCGTGATGGTGCCACTGGCAACATCGACGCGGCCACTAAGGTTGGCCAGCTGGTTGCTGAGCGTGCGAAAGCCGCCGGTGTATCACAAGTGGCTTTCGACCGTTCTGGCTTCAAGTACCACGGCCGCGTCAAGGCGCTGGCTGATGCTGCTCGTGAAGGCGGGCTGGAGTTCTAAGTTATGTCAAATAACGACCAAAAACGCGACGAAGGCTACATTGAGAAGCTGGTTCAAGTTAACCGCGTTGCAAAGACTGTAAAAGGCGGCCGTATCTTCACTTTCACCGCGTTGACCGTGGTTGGTGATGGTAAAGGGCGTGTTGGTTTTGGCCGTGGCAAGTCACGTGAAGTGCCTGCTGCGATCCAGAAGGCGATGGAAGCTGCTCGCCGCAACATGATCCAGGTTGATCTGAATGGCACTACTCTGCAGTACGCAATGAAGTCTGCTCATGGCGCTTCGAAGGTGTACATGCAGCCTGCCTCTGAAGGTACCGGTATCATCGCTGGCGGCGCTATGCGCGCAGTGTTGGAAGTTGCTGGTGTTCAGAACGTATTGGCCAAGTGCTACGGCTCGACTAACCCTGTAAACGTGGTTCACGCCACTTTCAAGGGTTTGAAAGCTATGCAATCTCCTGAGTCTATTGCTGCCAAGCGCGGCAAAAGTGTCAAGGAGATCTTCTGATCATGGCTACCGTTAAAGTAACGCTGATCAAAAGCATGACCGGTCGCATTCCTAACCACAAACTGTGTGTTAAAGGTCTGGGTCTGCGTCGCATCGGTCACACTGTAGAAGTACTGGATACTCCTGAGAATCGCGGGATGATCAACAAGGCTTACTACATGCTGCGAGTCGAGGGTTAATCGATGAAACTCAATGATCTGAGTCCAGCGCCGGGTTCCCGTCGCGAAAAGCATCGTCCGGGCCGTGGTATCGGTAGTGGTTTGGGTAAGACTGGTGGCCGTGGCCACAAAGGTCAAACCTCCCGCTCCGGTGGCACTATTGCTCCGGGCTTTGAAGGCGGCCAACAGCCGCTGCATCGTCGCCTGCCAAAATTCGGCTTCGTTTCCCTGAAGGCCATGGATCGCGCAGAAGTGCGTTTGTCCGAGCTGGCTAAAGTGGAAGGCGACGTTGTAACTGTGCAGTCCCTGAAGGATGCCAACGTGATCAACCAAAACGTACAGCGTGTGAAAATCATGCTGTCCGGCGAAGTTAATCGCGCTGTCACCATCAAAGGTATCGCAGCCACCAAAGGTGCGCGTGCGGCTATCGAAGCAGCTGGCGGCAAGTTCGAGGAATAAATGGCTAAGCAAGGTGCTCTCTCTGCGCTCGGCAAAGGCGGTATGTCTGAACTCTGGGCTCGTCTGCGTTTTCTGTTCCTGGCGATTATCGTCTACCGAATAGGCGCACACATCCCGGTTCCAGGTATTAACCCGGAGCGACTCGCAGACCTGTTTCGACAGAATGAGGGGACCATTCTTAGCTTGTTCAACATGTTTTCCGGCGGTGCGCTGGAGCGGATGAGTATTTTTGCACTGGGGATCATGCCGTACATTTCGGCATCGATCATCATGCAATTGATGACAGCCGTCAGCCCACAGCTGGAGCAGTTGAAGAAGGAAGGGGAAGCTGGCCGTCGCAAGATCAGCCAGTACACCCGCTACGGCACCGTTGTCCTGGCCTTGGTTCAAGCTATCGGCATGTCCGTTGGCCTGGCCGGTCAGGGCGTCGCGTTCTCTGCAGACATAGGCTTCCACTTCGTTGCTGTCACCACCTTTGTGGCTGGTGCGATGTTCATGATGTGGCTAGGCGAGCAGATTACCGAGCGCGGTGTTGGTAACGGTATCTCGATGTTGATCTTCGCAGGTATCGTCGCCGGTCTTCCGAGAGCAATCGGGCAGTCTTTCGAGTCTGCTCGCATGGGTGACATCAATATCTTCGCCCTGGTTGCTATCGGTTTGCTGGCAGTAGCGATTATCGGTTTCGTGGTGTTCATTGAGCGTGGTCAGCGTCGTATTGCTGTTCACTACGCCAAGCGTCAGCAGGGCCGTAAGGTTTTTGCTGCGCAGACTAGCCACTTGCCGCTGAAAGTGAATATGGCTGGCGTTATTCCGGCTATTTTCGCAAGCAGCATTTTGCTGTTTCCGGCGTCGTTGGGTGCCTGGTTTGGTCAGTCTGAAGGTATGGGCTGGTTGCAGGACATCTCGCAGTCGATCGCTCCTGGTCAGCCGTTGAATATTCTGCTGTTTAGTGCAGGGATTATTTTCTTCTGCTTCTTCTATACGGCGTTGATGTTCAATCCGAAAGACGTAGCGGAAAACCTGAAGAAGTCCGGTGCCTTTATTCCGGGTATCCGTCCAGGTGAGCAGTCTGCGCGCTATATTGATGGCGTTCTGACCCGCTTGACCATGTTCGGTGCTCTATATATGACGGCCGTCTGCTTGTTGCCCCAGTTCCTGGTGGTTGCAGCAAACGTACCGTTCTACCTTGGCGGGACCTCGTTGCTGATCGTGGTAGTGGTTGTGATGGACTTCATGTCCCAAGTACAATCCCACCTCGTTTCGCACCAGTACGAATCCCTGATGAAGAAAGCCAACCTGAAGGGCTACGGCAGCGGCATGTTGCGCTGATGTACCCATAAGGTTCGAGGAGCTGGTAATGAAAGTTCGTGCATCGGTGAAAAAGCTGTGCCGCAACTGCAAGATTATTCGCCGCGAAGGTGTTGTTCGAGTAATTTGCAGCGCGGAACCACGTCACAAACAGCGCCAAGGCTGAGTGTGATCTGTGCTTAAGCCCAGCAGCTAGTGCGCTGCTGGGTTGATTATTTGTTATTACAGCGATATTATCTCGCGCCCTATTTCTTGGCTTCCGGGGCGTAGGTAGCTGTCAATTGGAGTCCCACTGAATGGCCCGTATTGCAGGCGTTAACATTCCAGATAACAAGCATACTGTTATCTCGCTGACCTACATCTATGGTGTTGGTCGCACCACTGCACACAAGATCTGTGCAACCACTGGGGTTAACCCAGCGGCAAAGATCAAAGATCTGAGCGACGAGCAGATTGAACTACTGCGTGGCGAAGTGGCGAAGTTCACCACTGAAGGTGACCTGCGTCGCGAAATCAACATGAAAATCAAGCGCTTGATGGACTTGGGCTGCTACCGCGGTCTGCGCCATCGTCGTGGTCTTCCAGTACGCGGTCAGCGTACCAAGACTAACGCGCGTACTCGCAAAGGTCCGCGTAAGCCGATCCGCAAGTAATCGCATTAGCGCAACGACAGGAATTTAGTCATGGCAAAACCTGCTGCTCGTCCTCGTAAAAAAGTTAAAAAGACGGTGGTTGATGGCATCGCCCACATCCACGCTTCTTTTAACAACACAATCGTCACCATCACCGATCGTCAAGGTAACGCGCTGTCCTGGGCTACCTCCGGCGGTTCGGGTTTCCGCGGTTCTCGCAAGTCCACGCCGTTCGCTGCTCAAGTAGCTGCTGAACGTGCTGGTCAAGCTGCGCTGGAATATGGTCTGAAGAACCTCGACGTTAACGTCAAAGGTCCAGGTCCAGGTCGTGAGTCTGCTGTCCGTGCATTGAACGGCTGTGGCTATAAGATCGCCAGCATCACCGACGTGACGCCAATCCCGCACAACGGGTGCCGTCCGCCGAAGAAGCGCCGCGTGTAATCCAGGAGACTGTAGAAAATGGCTCGTTACATTGGTCCAAAATGCAAACTTGCTCGTCGTGAAGGCACCGATCTCTTTCTGAAGAGCGGCGTTCGCGCGATCGAATCCAAGTGCAACATCGAAGCAGCTCCAGGTATCCACGGCCAGCGCCGTGGCCGTCAGTCCGACTACGGCACCCAGCTGCGTGAGAAACAAAAAGTTCGTCGTATCTATGGCGTACTCGAGCGTCAATTCAGCGGTTACTACAAAGAAGCTGCCGGCAAGAAAGGCGCTACTGGTGAGAACCTGCTGCAACTGCTCGAATGCCGTCTGGATAACGTTGTATACCGTATGGGCTTCGGCTCGACTCGTGCTGAATCCCGTCAATTGGTTTCGCACAAGTCGATCAGCGTGAACGGCAAAACCGTAAACGTTCCGTCGTATCAGGTTCGTGCCGGTGACGTGGTTGCTATCCGCGAGAAAGCCAAGAACCAACTGCGCATCGTCCAGGCTCTCGATCTGTGTGCCCAACGTGGCCGCGTAGAATGGGTAGAAGTAGACACTGAGAAGAAATCGGGCGTTTTCAAGAACGTTCCAGCTCGCAGTGATCTGTCCGCCGACATCAACGAAAGCCTGATTGTCGAGCTCTACTCCAAGTAAGGGCTAGAAAATAGGTGCATCCATGCAGATTTCGGTAAATGAGTTCCTGACACCCCGCCACATTGATGTGCAGGTTGTCAGTCCAACCCGCGCCAAGATTACTCTCGAGCCTCTCGAGCGTGGTTTTGGCCATACCCTGGGCAACGCGCTGCGCCGCATCCTGTTGTCCTCCATGCCCGGCTGTGCAGTAGTCGAGGCCGAGATTGACGGTGTACTCCATGAGTACAGCGCCATCGAAGGTGTACAGGAAGATGTAATTGAAATCCTGTTGAACCTTAAAGGTCTAGCTATCAAGCTGCACGGTCGAGACGAAGTTACGCTGACCTTGTCGAAGAAGGGTTCGGGGGTGGTTACCGCTGCCGATATTCAGCTGGATCATGATGTCGAGATCGTTAACCCCGATCACGTAATCGCTAACCTGGCGTCTAACGGCGCCCTGAACATGAAGCTCACCGTAGCTCGTGGTCGTGGTTATGAACCGGCAGACTCGCGTCAGAGCGATGAAGATGAAAGCCGCAGCATTGGTCGCTTGCAGCTTGACTCTTCGTTCAGCCCGGTTCGCCGTATCGCATACGTGGTGGAAAACGCCCGTGTCGAGCAGCGTACTAACCTGGACAAGCTGGTTATTGATCTGGAAACCAACGGTACTCTGGATCCTGAAGAGGCTATCCGCCGCGCTGCAACCATTCTGCAACAGCAGTTGGCTGCGTTCGTCGACCTCAAAGGTGACAGTGAGCCAGTGGTAATCGAACAGGAAGACGAGATCGATCCGATCCTGCTCCGTCCGGTTGACGATTTGGAATTGACTGTACGTTCGGCCAACTGCCTCAAGGCGGAGAACATTTACTACATCGGCGACCTGATTCAGCGCACCGAAGTAGAACTGTTGAAGACTCCAAACCTTGGCAAGAAATCCTTGACTGAGATCAAGGACGTCCTGGCCTCCCGTGGTCTGTCCCTCGGCATGCGCCTCGACAACTGGCCGCCGGCAAGTCTTAAGAAGGACGACAAGGCGACTGCCTGATCGTCGTAATCACCGAACGTTGTGTTTGGTAAGGAATGAACCATGCGTCATCGTAAAAGTGGTCGTCACCTGAGCCGGACTAGCTCCCACCGTAAGGCCATGTTTCAAAACATGGCGGTGTCGCTGTTCGAGCACGAGCTGATCAAAACTACATTGCCGAAAGCTAAAGAACTGCGTCGCGTTGCTGAGCCGCTGATCACTTTGGCTAAAACAGACAGTCTGGCTAACCGCCGTCTGGCTTTCGACCGTACTCGTTCGAAAGCAATCGTTGGTAAGCTGTTCAACGATCTGGGCAAGCGTTATGCAACCCGCGAGGGTGGCTATCTGCGCATCCTGAAGTGCGGTTTCCGCACTGGCGACAACGCGCCAATGGCGTATGTCGAGCTGGTTGATCGTCCTGCTGGCGGCGAAGCTGTATCCGCTGAGTAAGACGTCAGTCTGAAACGAAGAACCGGGCCTAGTGCCCGGTTTTTTGTTTTCAGGATTCGGTGGTTTCGTATTGTCTATGGCTATCGAAGACTAAGATTTAATAAATTTCGCTGTGTAACAGAAGTGGACAATAATCCCTGCCATGCCGATTAGCCGGTCGTTTATGCCAGAGGAATTATTAATGAGCCAACCCAAGACTCTCACCACCGCCAGCGGCGCACCTGTAGCTGATAACCAGAATTCCCGTTCCGCTGGTCCTCGTGGCCCGTTACTGCTTGATGATTTTCATCTGATTGAGAAGCTTGCCCACTTCAATCGTGAAAACATCCCTGAACGTCGTGTGCACGCGAAAGGTTCTGGCGCTCACGGCACCTTTACTCTCACCCGCGATATCACCCAATACACCAGTGCTAATCTGTTCAATACCGTGGGTAAACAGACCCCGATTTTTCTGCGCTTCTCTACTGTCGGTGGTGAACGTGGTTCTGCTGACACTGAGCGCGATCCTCGCGGCTTCGCACTGAAGTTCTACACAGAAGAAGGCAACTGGGACATCGTTGGCAACAACACACCGGTTTTCTTTATCCGTGACCCGCTGAAATTCCCGGACTTTATCCACACCCAAAAACGCCAGCCGCAGACCAACCTGAAGAATGCGCAAATGATGTGGGACTTCTGGTCTCATTCCCCTGAGGCGCTGCACCAGGTCACCATCCTGTTTTCGGATCGCGGTATCCCGGATGGTTATCGCCACATGCACGGCTTCGGTAGCCACACTTACAGCCTGATCAGCGCTGCTGGTGAGCGTCACTGGGTTAAATGGCACTACAAGACCCAGCAAGGCATCAAGAACCTTACGCCTGCCGATGCTGCGCGCATTGCGGGAACAGATCCTGATTACGCTCAACGGGACTTGTTCACCGCCATTGAAAAAGGCGACTTCCCGAAGTGGACCGTCTGCATTCAATTGATGACCGAAGCTCAAGCGGCAGCCCATCACGAGAATCCTTTCGACGTGACCAAAACCTGGTCCCAGAAAGAGTACCCCCTGATCGAAGTCGGTGAGATTGAGCTCAATCGCAATCCGCTTAACTATTTTGCTGAAGTTGAGCAAGCGGCATTTGGTCCAAGCAACATGGTTCCGGGTGTAGGCCTGTCTCCGGATCGCATGCTGCAAGGGCGCGTTTTCGCATACGCCGATGCGCACCGCTACCGGGTGGGCACCAATCACCAGCACTTGCCAATCAACGCACCCCGGAATCCGGTTCATAGCTACCAGCGTGATGGTGCGATGGCTTTCGGTACTAACGGTGGTTCAGGGCCAAACTACGAGCCTAACAGCTACTCAGATGCGCCGAAGCAGGCTCCGCATTATGCTGAGCCATCGCTGGCCCTTAGCGGCGCAGCTGATCGTTATGATCATCGTGAAGATGGCGATTACTACAGCCAGGCGGGCAAGTTGTTCAACCTGATGAGTGCCAACCAGAAAGCACTGCTGATCAACAATATTGCGGGCACGATGGCCGATGTTTCCAGCGATGTGGTGCAGCGTCAGTTGCAGCATTTCTGCAAAGCCGATGCTGCTTACGGCGAGGGTATTGCGAAAGCGTTGGGCGTATCGCTGATGTAAGTCTAAGTGATAAACGGAACCGCCCTCATTTGGGCGGTTTTTCGTATCTGATCACCGATTTTTCGCTGCTTTTTGTCGATTTTTATCACTTTGGACAGTGACCTTCGCAAGCGGTTGGTTCAGACTATGCACTTTCAGGCAGGAGACGTGGGCGATGCTAGGCCACCCGGAAGTAATCGATTATCTCAATACGCTGCTGGTGGGCGAATTGGCAGCGCGTGACCAATATTTCGTTCATTCGCGTATGTACGAAGACTGGGGCTTCACCAAGCTCTACGAGCGTATCAATCACGAGATGGAAGAAGAGGCACAGCACGCCGATGCTCTGATGCGTCGTATCTTGATGCTCGAAGGCACTCCGCGCATGCGTCCGGACGATCTGGATGTTGGTACTACGGTCCCAGAGATGTTCGCTGCTGATCTGCGTCTTGAGTACAAGGTCCGTGCTGCGCTGTGCAAGGGCATTGAGCTCTGCGAGCTGCACAAGGATTACGTAACGCGTGAAATCCTCCGTGTTCAGTTGAACGATACCGAAGAAGATCACACATACTGGCTCGAAAAGCAGTTGGGTCTGATCAAGACCATCGGCCTGGAAAACTACCTGCAGTCGCAATTCTGATTTCGTAGCCAGACAAGCCGCATAAAAAAGCCCCTGCACTTTTACGTGACAGGGGCTTTTTGATTCTAGCGGCCTGACAATGTCAGGCTTTGTCCCTGAGCAGCAGAGGCTTGAGATAGTGACCTGTGTAGGATTGCTCCATTTCAGACACCTGCTCCGGCGTACCTACGGCAATGATCTGTCCGCCTTTGGAGCCGCCTTCCGGACCAAGGTCCACAAGCCAGTCGGCAGTCTTGATCACATCAAGGTTGTGCTCGATGACCACCACGGTATTACCGTGGTCGCGTAAACGATGCAGAACGTCCAGCAGTTGTTGGATATCTGCGAAGTGCAGGCCTGTGGTCGGCTCATCAAGGATATACAGCGTTTTGCCGGTATCGCGCTTGGACAGCTCGCGTGACAGCTTCACCCGTTGAGCTTCGCCGCCAGACAACGTAGTCGCAGATTGACCCAGCTTGATGTAAGACAGGCCCACATCCATCAGGGTCTGTAGCTTGCGCGCCAGCGCTGGAACCGCATCGAAGAACTCGCGTGCTTCTTCGATGGTCATTTCAAGCACTTCGTGAATGCTCTTGCCCTTGTATTTGATCTCAAGGGTTTCGCGGTTGTAGCGCTTGCTCTTGCACACATCGCACGGTACGTAGATATCCGGCAGGAAGTGCATCTCGACCTTGATCAGGCCATCACCCTGACACGCCTCGCAGCGGCCGCCCTTGACGTTGAAAGAGAAACGCCCTGGTCCGTATCCGCGGGAGCGCGACTCAGGCACCCCGGAGAACAGCTCGCGAATCGGCGTGAACAGACCGGTGTAAGTTGCCGGGTTGGAGCGAGGGGTACGACCAATCGGGCTTTGATCGATGTCCACGACCTTGTCCAGATGTTCCAGGCCTTTGATGCTGTCGTGGGTCGCAGCTTCCAGCGTCGTGGCGCCGTTCAGTGCGGTTGCGCTGAGCGGGAACAGCGTGTTGTTGATCAGCGTCGATTTGCCCGAACCTGAAACACCGGTCACGCAGGTCAGCAAGCCAATGGGAATTTCCAGATCAACGTTGCGCAAGTTGTTGCCGCGAGCACCCTTGAGGGTCAGTGACAGCTTCTTATTGCGGGGTGTGCGTTTGGCCGGGACGGCGATCTTCACCCGACCTGACAGGTACTTGCCCGTGAGCGAGTCAGGGTGCGCCATGACCTCGTCCGGCGTTCCCTCGGCGACAATGTGCCCGCCATGCACGCCAGCGCCTGGGCCGATGTCGACCACATAGTCTGCAAGGCGAATCGCATCTTCATCGTGCTCGACCACGATAACGGTGTTACCAATATCGCGAAGGTGTTTGAGCGTTCCTAGCAACCGATCATTGTCCCGCTGGTGCAGGCCAATCGAGGGTTCGTCGAGGATGTACATGACACCGACGAGACCCGCACCAATCTGGCTGGCCAGCCGGATACGCTGTGCTTCACCGCCCGAAAGCGTGTCAGCGCTGCGATCCAGCGTCAGGTAATCAAGACCGACGTTGACGAGGAACTCGAGACGCTCGCGGATCTCTTTAAGAATCTTGTCAGCAATTTCACCGCGACGTCCTGTCAGCTTCAGCTCACCGAAATAATCGGTCGCATCACCGATTGGCATGTTCGTAACGGCAGGCAGTGTCTTCTCGCCAACCCAAACGTGACGAGCCTCGCGACGCAGGCGTGTACCGCGGCAATCCGGGCAGGGCTGCGTGCCGAGAAACTTGGCCAGCTCTTCGCGAACGGTCGCCGATTCGGTCTCCCGGTAGCGACGCTCCAGGTTGGGCACGATGCCTTCGAACGGGTGGGCGCGTTTGACGATGTCACCGCGATCGTTCAAATAGCGGAAGTCGACATTCTGCGAGCCGCTGCCATTGAGCAAGGTTTTCTGAATATCCCCTGGCAGTTCCTTGAACGGTACTTCCAGGCTGAAATCGTAGTGCTTGGCCAGCGAACCGAGCATCTGGAAGTAATACACGTTGCGCCTGTCCCAGCCGCGTATAGCGCCTTCAGCCAGGGTTAGCTCTGCGTTTACCAGACGCTTGATGTCGAAAAACTGCTTAACGCCCAAGCCATCGCACGTCGGACATGCGCCGGCCGGGTTGTTGAAGGAAAACAGTTTGGGTTCCAGCTCGCTGATCGCGTGGCCGCAGATGGGACAGGCGAAGCGGGCAGAGAAAATCATCTCTTCACCGGGCTCGTCATCCATTGGCGCAACCCAAGCGATACCGTCAGCCAATTTCAGCGCTGTCTCAAAAGACTCCGCCAGACGCTGCTGCAGGTCGGCACGCACCTTGAAACGGTCGACAACCACATCGATGGAATGCTTCTTCTGTTTATCAAGCTTTGGCAGCTCATCGAGTTCGCATAGACGGCCATCTACCCGGGCACGGACGAAGCCTTGTGCGCGCAGCTCTTCGAACACTGACAAGTGCTCGCCCTTGCGCTCACGGATCACCGGGGCCAGCAGCATCAATTTGCTGCCCTCAGGTTGCGCCATTACCAGGTCAACCATCTGGCTGACGGTTTGCGCTTCCAGCGGAAT
Source organism: Pseudomonas syringae group sp. J309-1 (assembly GCF_032582135.1). Lineage (NCBI taxonomy): Bacteria > Pseudomonadati > Pseudomonadota > Gammaproteobacteria > Pseudomonadales > Pseudomonadaceae > Pseudomonas > Pseudomonas syringae group sp. J309-1. The sequence continues at coordinate 38,317 of NZ_JAWHNU010000013.1, forward strand.
GTCGTGATCCGGGCAGCGAGGCTGACCAACGCGAGCATAAAGCAGGCGCAGGTAGTCGTAGATCTCGGTGATCGTGCCCACGGTCGAACGCGGGTTGTGTGAAGTCGATTTCTGCTCGATGGAAATGGCCGGCGACAGGCCTTCGATGGTATCGACGTCCGGCTTTTCCATCATGGAGAGGAATTGCCGGGCATACGCGGAAAGCGATTCGACATAGCGCCGTTGCCCTTCGGCGTACAGGGTGTCGAATGCCAGCGATGACTTGCCAGAACCGGAAAGCCCGGTAATGACGATCAGCTTGTCGCGTGGCAGGGTCAGGTCAATGTTCTTCAGGTTGTGGGTTCGAGCCCCACGAATCAGGATCTTGTCCAAAATGGCCTCGCACGGCGGGCGTCGAAAACGTAGGAGTATACGGAAAAAACACTGGATGGATGCACACTATATGAATAGCTGTCTTAGCCGTAAATGAAGACTGTGTCATCTAGGCGTGTCAAAGCGTCGCGATATACCCCGTCAATCGATGGGACTGGTAGAATCGCCGCCGGTTCACACGAGGTTTTTCCATGCACGATCCCCACAGCGAGAGAATGAGCGGCGGCGAGACCCGCGCAGCAGGCGGTCTTGCGCTGGTATTTGCGTTTCGCATGCTTGGCATGTTCATGGTCCTGCCTGTGCTTGCGACCTATGGCATGGACCTGGCGGGAGCCAGCCCGGCGTTGATCGGTCTCGCAATCGGCGCTTATGGCCTGACCCAGGCGTTCCTGCAGATTCCCTTCGGGATTATTTCCGACCGTATCGGACGGCGTCCGGTTATCTATTTCGGCTTGATCATTTTCGCCTTGGGCAGCGTCCTGGCAGCGAGTGCAGATTCGATCTGGGGCATCATTGCCGGACGTATTCTGCAGGGTGCCGGTGCCATCTCCGCAGCGGTCATGGCCTTGCTCTCGGATCTGACCCGGGAGCAGCATCGCACCAAGGCAATGGCCATGATCGGCATGACTATTGGTCTTTCGTTTGCGATCGCCATGGTGGTCGGCCCGATCCTGACCAGCGCCTTTGGCTTGTCCGGTCTGTTTCTCGCAACCGGTGCGATGGCCTTGGTGGGGATTTTCATCGTCGCGTTCGTGGTGCCAAAAAATACCGTCACCTTGCAGCACCGCGAATCGGGCGTTGCGCGTCAGGCGTTAGGACCGACCTTGCGTCATCCTGATCTTCTTCGACTGGATTTGGGTATCTTCGTGTTGCACGCGATGCTCATGTCAAGCTTTGTGGCCTTGCCGCTGGCACTGGTGACAAAAGCCGGTTTGCCCAAAGAAGAGCACTGGTGGGTCTATCTCACGGCACTGTTGATTTCATTTTTCGCAATGATCCCATTCATTATTTATGGTGAGAAAAAGCGTCAGATGAAGCGTGTGCTCATCGGTGCAGTCACCGTATTGATGCTCACTGAACTATTCTTCTGGGAGTTTGGGAACACGTTACGAGCACTGGTCATCGGGACAGTGGTATTCTTCGTCGCGTTCAACCTGCTGGAAGCGTCTTTGCCGTCATTGATCAGCAAAGTCTCACCGGCTGGCGGAAAAGGTACGGCGATGGGGGTTTATTCCACCAGCCAGTTCCTTGGTTCGGCCGCAGGTGGGATACTCGGCGGCTGGTTGTTCCAGCATGGCGGGCTCGACGTGGTGTTCCTTGGCGGGGCTGCGATGGCCGCCATCTGGCTAGCGGTTGCAGTAACCATGCGTGAACCGCCTTACGTGACGAGCCTGCGTCTGCCCTTGTCGCCTGAAGCCCTGCGTGATGCGGGCCTGGCGGACAGACTGAAGGCCGTGGAAGGCGTAACGGATGCAGTGGTGGTTGCCGAGGAGGCAGCCATCTATATCAAATTGGATACAAAACTATTGGATCGCGCGTCTCTGGAACGGATGGTCAACCCAGCCACCCAAGCGTGCGAAGCCTAGGAGAACGTTATGGCCCGTGGGGTTAACAAAGTTATATTGGTCGGCACATGCGGCCAGGATCCCGAAGTTCGCTACCTGCCTAACGGTAATGCCGTGACCAACCTGAGTCTGGCGACCAGCGAACAGTGGACTGACAAACAGACCGGTCAGAAAGTCGAAAAGACTGAATGGCACCGTGTGTCGATGTTCGGCAAAGTCGCCGAAATCGCTGGCGAATACCTGCGCAAGGGTTCCCAGGTCTACATCGAAGGCAAGCTGCAGACCCGCGAGTGGGAAAAAGACGGTATCAAGCGTTACACGACTGAAATCGTCGTCGACATGCAAGGCACCATGCAACTGCTGGGCGGCCGTCCACAAAACGACGGCGCTCCTCAAGGGCAAGGTGGCGGCAATTATCAGAATTCCGCTCCACGTCCTCAGCAGTCGCGTCCACAACAGTCCGCGCCGCAGCAACAGCCACAGCGCGAATCCCGTCCGGCTCCGCAGCAACAAGCGCCACAGCCGGCCGCCGATTTCGACAGCTTTGATGACGATATCCCGTTCTAACCAACTCGCTTCGTCTGGCTGACGAAAAAGCCCGCAGCGTTCATTCGTTGCGGGCTTTTTGTTGGGCGTGCATATGACAGATTGCACGTTGTAGGAGCTGCCGATGGCTGCGATTCAGACAGTCTCAGGATAACTTCGCAGCTTTCGGCAGCTCCTACAGGTCCAATGTTTGCGGAGAGTCAGCGCGGTGCCATGGGCAACGGAGCTTTCTGTTACAACCCCAACTCAGACAACCCCGGATGATCATCCGGACGCCGACCCAGCGGCCAGTGGAACTTGCGCTCCGACTCTTTGATCGGCATGTCGTTGATGCAGGCGAAGCGGTTGGCCATCAAGCCATTCGCGTCGAACTCCCAGTTTTCGTTGCCGTATGAGCGGAACCAGTTGCCCGAGTCATCGTGCCATTCGTAGGCGTAGCGCACGGCGATACGGTTATCGGTGAAGGCCCATAATTCTTTGATCAGCCGGTAGTCCAGCTCCTTCGCCCATTTGCGAGTCAGGAAGGCTTTGGCTTCGTCCCGGTTAGTCGCGAACTCTGTGCGGTTGCGCCATTTAGTATCCAGTGTGTAGGCCAATGCGACTTTTTCGGGATCGCGACCATTCCAGCCATCTTCGGCCAGGCGGACTTTCTGGGTTGCAGACTCCCGGGTGAAGGGCGGCAAAGGCGGGCGGGTTTCAGTGCTGGGTGACATGGCAAAACCTCTGGACGGACAGTGGGGGATCAGCTTGCAGTGGGCGCAGGCTTTTTCGTTAAGGCATTCAAGAGCAATTGCGCCATGTCGCGGGCGCTGTCGGCGGCATTGTGGTCGCCCATGACCAAGGCAAGGGTGATGGCGCCGTCGATCAGGATCAGCAGTTGTTTGGCCAGCACATCGGGCTGTTCGATGTTCAATTGCTGGCAGAGCTCCAGTGCGTAATCAAAAAGCTTCTGTTTGTGGGCTTTTGCCAACTGACGGATTGGATCTTCAGCGTCGCCGATCTCACCCGCCGTATTGATAAATGCGCAGCCACGAAAGCCTTCTGATTCAAACCAGCCTTTGAGCACGGTGAACATTTCGAGAATGCGCGCTTCAGGGCTCGTAGCCTTGTCGGTCTCAGTACGAAACCAATGCATCCAGCGAACATCGCGCGCGCTAAGCGCGTTCACGGCCACGTCTTCCTTGGTAGCGTAATATCGGTAGATGCTTTTGCGCGCCACGCCGGAAGTACGCACCAGCAAGTCCATGCCCATGGCATGAATCCCGTTGGTGTAGATCAGTTGCTCGGCGGTTTGCAGGATTTTGTCCTGAACAGCGGTGGTCGATGTCTTATTCATGGTCGAAGGGTAGAACGATCGTTCTACCCTGTCAAACGTATCCCTTAAACCACCTGATCAGTTTTCGGGATCGCCCGTTTGCGTTGCACAGAGTCTGGCTCTGCACGGATAAGGGTGATTGGGATGGATTTGGCGGCGGGGACCTTACTCCGTTCTGCGTAGTGCCAAAGCGGCACTAATGGATTACATTCCGGGTAATATGCCGCGCTGCAGCCTTCGGGAATGTCATAAGCGATGATTTGCATTGGCCCGGCTTCTCGCGGTGTTTCCGGTTCTACCGCTGTCTTTAGCAAAACCCAATCACCTGCGGTAAAGCCGAGCCGTACGATGTCGTTACGATTCATGAAAATCACCGAACGTGTACCGCTGACGCCCCGAAAGCGATCTTCATAGCCATAGATCGTGGTGTTGAATTGGTCATTGCTGCGTAGCGTCATCAGTTGCAGAACATCATGGCAATCAGATCCCGGGCTGACGTCACTGTCTTCATCAAGGGATTGTGGAGTGATGAAATGGGCACGCCCGCTCTCGGTTTTCCATTCACGCTGAATGGCCGGGATCGGTTTATGAAAGCCACCGGTTTGCCACATCCGGGTTTCCATATCATGAAAAATTTCCGGGTACACGGTCGCGATGGCGTGGCGAATCTTGCTGTAATCACTGCGCCAGGCATCCCAGTCGATGTGCTCTGTTCCCGTCAGTGTCGCTTCTGCCAGGCCCGCAATGATCGCGGTCTCGGCGCGCAATTGTTCGCTCGCCGGTTCGCTGGTGCCTTTCCAGCCATGAATGCAGCCAGTGCTGTCTTCGGTGCTATAGCTTTGTGCGTGACCGTTCTGGCGGTCGATTTCAATCTTGCCGAGGCACGGTAGCAGCCAAGTGTTTTTCGCCGTAACCAGGTGGGTGCGGTTGAGCTTGGTGGCAATTTGTACGCTCAGTTGCAGATTTTTCCAGGCAGGTTCCATGCGTGAGGTATCGGGAATCGCCCGGAGAAAATTACCGCCCAGACCGATGAAACCGCGCACGCTGCCGTCAACGATGCCTTCGCAGGTTTCCACGGTCGCACGCCCTTTGTTTTTCGGGACCTGAAACCCGAACAACGTCTCAATGTTATCCACAGGCACCTTGCCTGGGTCTTCAGTGATGCCGACGGTTCGCTGACCTTGCACATTGGAATGACCGCGCACCGGGCAGATACCAGCGCCGGGCTTGCCGATGTTACCGCGCAGCATCAGCAGGTTGACCAGCATCTGTACGGCTTCAACCCCTTTACGGTGTTGAGTGATGCCCATGCCGTAAACAACGATGGTCCGTTCGCTGGCGGCATAAACTGTCGCCGCCGCCTCCATGGCCTCACGAGTGAGCCCCGAGCGTTCCTTCAGGGTGTCCCATCCGCAGTTACGTACCGCATTGATAAAGTCGGCGAAGCCTTCGGTATGTTGGCCGATGAACGCTTGATCAATCACTGGAGGCTCGCCCTTGATCAGTGCGGTCTTGTCGATTTCCAGCAATGCTTTGGCTATGCCCATGACGGCTGCAATGTCACCGCCTATCGCTACCTGATGGTACTGGGTGCTGATCACTGTCGAGTCTGGACCGAGCATCTGGACAGGTGATTGCGGATTGACGAAGCGTTCCAGTCCTCGTTCCCGGATGGGGTTGAACGTGATGATCGGCACATTTCGACTGCGTGCCTCTTGCAGGTCATGAAGCATGCGCGGGCTGTTGCTACCTACATTCTGCCCAAAGAAAAAGATGCAATCGGTCTGCTTGAAGTCCTCAAGCGTCACAGTGCCTACGGGGACGCCAATGCTTTCCTGCAATCCCACCGAGGTGCTTTCGTGGCACATGTTGGAGCTGTCTGGCAGGTTGTTTGTCCCGTAAGCTCTGGCGAAGAGCTGGTACATGAAGGAGGTTTCAAGGGAGGCGCGCCCTGAGGCATAAAACGCGACGCTATCCGGGTCCAGGTTTTTTAGCTGCGTGCCTATCTCGAGATAAGCCTGCTCCCAAGTGGTTTCGCGGTAATGGTCAGTTTTGGGGTCGTAGCGCATCGGGTGGGTCAGGCGGCCATTCTGCTCGAGGTCGTAATCGGGCAATTGCAGCAGCTCTGTGACTGAGTGGTGGGCAAAGAACTCAGGGCCGGTTTTCAGCGAGGTCAATTCCCAGGCTGTGGCTTTCGCTCCGTTTTCGCAGAACTCCAGCGCGTGAGGTTTGCCGGGTTTGGCCCACGCACAGCTGACACAGGCAAAGCCTCCCGGCTTGTTTTGCCGGGTCAGCGCACCCGACGCTTTGAGCAGTGTCTGTTCACGCCAGAGAATACGCATGACCGACATGGCGGAGCCCCAACCGCCTGCTGCCATTTCGTAAGGTTTATAGCGTGTCCGGGGATGAATGAGCATCAGGGTTTCCTCTTGCCGAACAGCCGCGCTGAACGTCTTATGCAACTCTGACGTGGGGGCCTATTGAAGGTTCGCTGTGCTTTCTCCAGTGGTTGTCATGGGATTGACAGGCGAAAACCGAACTTGTCCGCCTTATACGAATCAGTTCCTATTGCCTGACAGGCAGAGCCCTGACCATCGAGGAGTGCCCCGCGTTTTGTTGAACTTCAAGTCCATCGTCCTGCTTTGCATGCTGCTCGTTGCTGGCAGCTTCAACGTGCAGGCTGCCGAGCAAGCGGCTGCCGCTCCTGCTGCGTCTGCAGATGCAGCACCTGATACTCCCGAGACACCTGCTGCACCGGAAATTCTCGTGCAGGGCGGTCTGCTTGGCGTGATCAGTTCCAGCATTGATGATGTGCAGGAAACCCTGTCGCTGGATGGCCGACTGCTCGACAGCTGGCGCCTGCGCGCAGACCGGGCGGCCGATGAGCTCGACAAGCTGGTCAACAAGCCGACCTCGCGTTCCAAGTGGGGCGTTGTCGGCGACTTCCTGATGCTCTCGGTGGTGTGGATCGGCGCTTTCGCAGCATTGACCACGCTCGGCAGTTTCGTCGCCATGCGTCTCAGCCGCCGCCCGTTTTTCCAGGTGCGTGAACGCAGTCAGGCGTTGCTTGGCTATGTATTGCCCTACACCTTGCCCGCGTTGATCAGCTTGCCGCTCACGCTATATGCCAGTCACTTCCTGACGGCTTCGGTAGGGCGTGCCTTGGCGCTGTGTCTGGCTTACTCCACCAGTAGCGGCATTGTCTCCACGTCAGTGTTGTTGTGCGTGATCGTCATGTTCAACTACGGGCACAAGCGTGCCGCAGTGCGAATGATTCGTCGCTTCAGCCCCAAGCCGCTGTTTGTCATCGGTTTCATGGCGGCCCTTAGCGACGCCTTGACCAGCCCGCAGATCGCTCGACAGATCGGCAACAACGTCACTACCAGCGTTGCGGTGTTTACCGGTCTCTTTGCGTCAGTCGTGTTCTGCATGTTGGTAATCAAAGTGCGTCGTCCGATCGCGCATCTCATACGCAATCGCTCGCTAAGCAGCCGCTTGGCTCGACCCGCGCTGCAAGAGTCCCTGAAGGTGTTCTCAAACCTTTGGTATCTGCCGATTCTGCTGATGATTCTGGTTTCCGCAGTGAATCTGATTGGTGCAGGGGAAGACAGTCAGAAGGCTTTGCGTTGTGCGTTGTTCACAACGGTATTACTGATTGCCACGGTGTTCTTGAGTACGGTTTTCCAGCACCTGTTCAAACCCACGACGGTTGAAGGGCGTGGTGGGCATATCTACAAGGCGCGGTTGCTGAATCTGGCCCACGGGCTGACGCGGATTGTTCTGGCGGTCGCGTTTATCGAGATCCTCGGTCAGATCTGGGGTTTTTCGCTGTTCGAGTTTGCCCAGAGCAACAGCCTGGGCCGAGCCATCGGTGAATCGCTGAGCAGCATTGGCCTGATCTTCATGGTCACCTGGATGCTATGGGTGGTGCTCGACACCGCGATTCAGGAAGCACTGAAAGCGCCGCTTAATCATCGCTCGTCTCGTCAGCCGAGTACGCGAATCAAGACAATTCTGCCGTTGCTGCGTAATGCGATAAAAATCATTCTGGTGGTGATCTGCGCCATCACCACGATGGCCAACCTTGGCATCAACGTCGCGCCACTGCTGGCGGGTGCGGGGGTGGTCGGTCTGGCGATTGGTTTTGGCTCTCAGCAATTGGTGCAGGATGTCATCACCGGTCTGTTCATCATCATTGAAGACACCTTCTCCATTGGCGATTGGGTGGTGCTCAGCACCGGGCACTCGGGCACGGTTGAAAGCCTGACCATTCGTACCGTGCGTCTGCGTGACGGCAAAGGCTTTGTACATTCTGTGCCGTTCGGCCAGATAAAGGCAGTGACTAACCAGTCCCGGCAATTTGCTTACGCGTTCTTCTCGGTGCAGTTCACCTACGATTCCGACATCGACAGCGCGCTGTCCCTGATTCGTGAAGCCGGCCAGTCGATTAGCGAAGACATACTGCTCAAGAGCAATCTGCAAGGGCCGCTGGAAGTTTTCGGTGTGGATCGCATGGACCTCAACGGCGTGGTGCTCACGGCGCAGTTCCGGACCTCTTCAGGCGGGCAGTACAGCGTGGGCCGTGCGTTCAACGAGCGTTTGAAAAAGCTTGTGGATAAATCCGATGACGTTCGCTTCGCGCAAACGTATCCACAGACGGTGATCAGCCCGAATGCGGGGCATGTGCAGCAGCTTTCTGTCGACAGAGATGCGCAACCGGCGTCGGGCAAAGGCAATGTGGTGAACGTTGATGGCTCGGAGAGCCCGCCGGTGAAACCCGGCTGACCCCTGACTTGTGTGAGCAGCCCAGGTGTTCATCACACCGCGCTGTCTCGCGCCAAACAGTGGACCAGTAGGAGCGCACGAGCACCTACAAACGGATGACCCTGTAGGAGCCAACTTGTTGGCGATACGTCGGACCTGCATCGTCAGAAATTCCGCTTCGCCAACAAGTTGGTTCCTACCATGTCTGCGTTTCAAATCCATTATTGACGTGATGTTTGATGAGAGCAGAGCTTGCTCGCGATTAGGGCTCCGCGGTGTAGCTGCCTGACGAGGCATACTTCATCGCGGGCAAGCCTGGCTCCCACGGCAATCGGTGCTTTTCAAAGTCAGCGCAACAACCTGTCCCGCACCTGCGCCATCGCTTCCGGTTCCAGCGCCAGCCAATACTGTGGTTTACCTGCAATAACTGCCGCAGCCGGAATACCATCGCGATACACCAGCCGATTGCCCACCAGCGCGGGCACTTTACTGCCTGGCAGCAGCGTGCCTTGCAGATTCAGCGGATCAACGGCGCTCAGGCTGATCAGGCTGCCATCCAGTGGCCGTTTGCGAATCTCGCGCAGCACCGGGATGGCTTCAGGCAGTGCGAATTGCTCGCCCGCCAGACCACTGACGAAGCGCCCGCCGCGAATTTCACCCCGTGCTTCAAGCCGATGAAAGGTGCGCAGCAATTCTCGCCAACTCGGCAGCCAGTCGGCTTCGCGCTCCAGCAGACGCCAGAACACTACGCCATACCGGCGCAACAGCGTCATCGCAACATGCTCCAGCACTTGCGGGTCTACAGGTTGCGGACGCTTGCTGGCGACAGTAGGCGGACGCGTCGAACGCTTCAGTAACGCCCAACGCCCTGCATCGTCCATGCCGCCAATAAATGCTCCGCGATTACGTCGGCTGGTGTGCGCCGAGCGCTTGCTGGCCGGAGTGATCAAGGCGCGGAGCCCGGCAAAGCTGTCGGCATTCACCAACCCGGCAGCCACCAACTCTTGCAGCGCGATTTCAAGTTCCGCACGTAGCAAATGCGCTTCGCTCACCAGTTCATCAAAAAACATCGCGCCGTGCTGGGTCAGTGCCGCATGTACTTTCTGCGCCTTGGGCGACAAATCGTCGGGCTCAGGCTGCTCGGTCAAGCCGCTCCATACGCTGACCTGGCTGCGGGGCAGCAAAACAATCGGAGTGCTGCGCAACGCCACCGCGCCGGTTTTAGTGTGTGCGGCCAGTCGCGTCCAGACCACCTTGCCCGAGCGGCAGATTTCATCGAGCCAGAGTGACGAGTAATCCTTGATCCGGGCTGACAGCAAGTCGCTGTCCCAGGCCCCTGCGGCAGCGCTGAAGCCCTCAAGTTGACTGATGATTTCCGGCAGCGCTGCTCGGCCCTGGCTGCGCGTGGCTGTGGACAAATGCTGCCAGTCGAATAGAAAGCGCATGAAGTCTTGTAACGAGACCGGCTCGATTTCCCGGCGCAGTCGCTTGACGGTATAGCGATGAATCCTCGCCAGCAAATGCCGTTCGCACCACTGGTCCTCAGTGGCTCCGGGGCTGAAGCGTCCGCGCAGCACGTAGCCTTCGCTCTCCAGCCGAGCCAGCGCCTGAGCCACGCTGCTGGCGCTCAACGCCAACGGCTCGGCGATGTCCTGCGTTGGCATCGGGCCAAAGCCGCTCAAGCGGGCGCGCACCACTTCGACGATCGCCTCATCGGCTTCCCATGCATCATCGAAGCCGGGCAGGGCACTTAACGGTGGGTGCATGTTCGACTGTGGATAAATGGCCCGCAGGCATGTGAGTCGTTCCAAAGGCACCCACAACCCCTCATCGGTACCGACCTCGAAACATGTGGCGCGGCCGGAACGGGCCAAGGATTCCAGCCATTTCAGCCAACTCCCATTCGCGCCGGCCTCCGTGTTGCTGACGCAACTCAGGCTCATCAGCGCTTCATGCATCTCGTCGATGTTCTGTGGTTTAGGCCAGGCTTCTTCGTTGACTGCGGCAATAGCGTCGGCATCCAGCGCGCCGAGATCGTCCGAAGATTGCGGATCACTCCAGCGCCGATTGAGCACGGCTTGAGTGCGACGCTCCTCCAAGGGGGCGTCGTCGAGAAAGGCGTATGGCCGCGCGTTGAGAATTTCGGCAGCCAGCGGTGACGGTGCAGGCAGGTCGCGGGCAATCAGCCGGACTTCGCCTTTTTCCATGCGCCGCAGCAGCGTCAGCCATCCTTCAGCGTCCATCGCTTCGTGCAGGCAATCGTCGAGGGTTTGCTCCACCAGTGGATGGTTCGGCACTTCACGCTCGCCGACGATGTTTTCCAGACAGGCAATCTGATCGGGGAAAACTGTTGCAATCAGGTCTTCGCTTTTCATGCGCTGCAATTGTGGCGCGACTTTACGTCCGCCGGTGTAGCGCGGCAGCGCCAACGCGGTCCCGGCATTCCAGCGCCAGCGCACGCCGAACAGCGGCGCATCGAGTACGGCCTGAATCAGCAGATGCTCCGCTGTGTTGGCGTTCAGATAACGCCAGACTTCATCCAGCTCAAAGCTATGGCTGGTGGACAGCGACAGCACAATCGCGTCTTCGCTGGCGGCTGCTTGAAGCTCGAAATTGAACGTGCGGCAGAAGCGTTTGCGTAACGCCAGGCCCCAGGCACGGTTGAGTCGGCTGCCGAACGGCGTATGGATGATCAGTTGAGTACCGCCGGACTCGTCGAAAAACCGTTCCATGATCAATGTGTCTTGCGACGGCAGCGCAGTCAGCACCGAGCGAGTTCGCGCCAGGTAATCCACCAGTTGCTCGGCACTCGCCAGATTCAGCCCGAGGGTGTCGATCAACCAGTCAGTGCACGGCTTTAGATCGCCGGGGTGGGCGCCTAGCAGTTCGTCAATCTGACCTTGCAGGCGTGCCACGGCAAACGACAATTCATCGCTTCTGCCCGGTGCTTCCCCCATCCAGAATGGAATGTTGGGCGGCTGGCCCTGGGCGTCTTCAACCCGCACGCGGCCGCTCTCGATGCGCAGGATGCGGTACGAAGTGTTACCCAGCTGGAAGATGTCCCCGGCGATGCTTTCGACCGCGAAGTCTTCGTTGACGGTGCCGATGTTCAACGCCTGCGGCTCAAGAATCACGCTGTAGTCGGCGTTGTCCGGGATCGTGCCGCCGCTTGTGACGGCGGTCAGCTTGCTGCCGCGCCGACCCCGTAAGGTGCGGGTCATGGCATCGCGATGCAGGTAAGCGCCGCGCACGCCCTGACTTCCGTTATAGCCTTCGGCCAACATGCTCAACAATGCCTGATAGTGATCAGCGTCCAGCCCGGCGTAGGGCGACGCTCGACGAAACATTTCCAGCAGCGCGTCTTCGTGCCATTCCTGCAAGCTGACTTCGGCGACGATCTGCTGTGCGAGCACGTCCAGCGGCGCTTTGGGGATCTGCAAAATATCCAGCTCGCCACGCCGCACGCAATCGAGAAGCGCGGCGCATTCGATCAGGTCGTCGCGGGAGGTCGCAAACAGCCGACCTTTGGGCGTGCCACCAACGTGGTGCCCGGAGCGTCCGACCCGTTGCAGAAAGGCGGAGATGGAGCGAGGCGAAGCAATCTGACACACCAGATCCACATCGCCGATATCAATGCCCAGCTCAAGGGATGCCGTCGCAATCAGCACCTGCAAATCGCCGCGCTTGAGGCGTTGCTCGGCATCGAGCCGTTGCTCCTTGGCAAGGCTGCCATGATGCGCAGCCACTGCTTCTCGGCTCAGGCGATCACTCAAGTGTCGCGCCATGCGTTCAGCCATGCGCCGGGTGTTGACGAAAATCAGCGTGGTCCGGTGCTCACGTGCCAATTCGGCAAGGCGGTCGTACACCAGCTCCCAGACATCATTGGACATGACCGGCCCCAAGGGCACGGGCGGTACTTCGATCCCCAGGTCCCGCGGCCGTGCATGGCCGATATCGACGATGGTGCACGGACGCTCTATCGGGTCCGCGCCCACCAGAAAGCGCGACACCTGCTCGATGGGTTTTTGCGTCGCCGATAATCCGATGCGCAGCAACGGTTCGCTGCACAGGGCTTGCAGTCGTTCCAGTGTCAGCGCCAGGTGGCTGCCGCGCTTGCTGGCCGCGATGGCGTGGATCTCGTCGACAATTACCGTGCGCGTGCTGGCCAGCATGCGTCTGCCAGAGTCGGAGCCGAGCAATACGTAAAGCGATTCGGGCGTGGTCACGAGAATGTGCGGCGCGGTCTTGCGCATGGCGGCGCGATCTTTCTGCGGCGTATCCCCGGTTCGCACGGCAGTGCTGATACGCAACGGCGGCAGATTCATGCGCTGCAATTGTTCCGTGATGCCTGCCAGCGGGTTTTGCAGATTGATCTGAATGTCGTTCGATAAGGCCTTCAGCGGCGAGACGTAAACCACGAAAGTCTGCTCGAGTAACTCGCCGCCGAGCTCAAGGCCTCGATGCACGAGATCATCAAGCACAGCCAGAAACGCTGTCAGGGTTTTCCCGGAGCCGGTGGGCGCGGCAATCAGCGTCGAGCGCCGGGCCTTGATCAACGGCCACGCCTGCGCCTGCGCGGGCGTCACCGCGGGGAAGGTATTGCGGAACCAGGCACTGACCGCCGGATGAAAACCGTCGAGTGCCGGGTCGGGAATAAGCGGGAGGTTCATGGGCAAATTAATGAGGGTGGCACGGGGAAGATGCAAGCGCCTTTGATCGGTGGCTGGGGGAGCGCCGAGAATTATAACCCCCGCATTTTGAGCTGGAATGCTGCGCCTGAGGGTTAATCCTGTGCCTGCATGCAGGGCAGAAAAATCCCACAACCCTCAACGGTTGGGGGTTAAGCGCCGACGTGATATGTTTGCAGGCGTTTTACACATAATATTTCGACTGAATTTGATACCGAGCCTGCTGACTCTATGCGAATGCGCCTTATGCTGTTGGGCGGCGGGAATGCCCTCGGGCAGGCGCTGATTCGTCTGGGTGCAGAGGAAGACATTGGCTTCCTGGCACCGCGTCCACCGCAAGACGGATGGGATGCAGCGAGTCTGACGCAACTGCTTGATGACACCCGCCCCGATGCCTTGATCAATCTTGCCTACTATTTCGACTGGTTTCAGGCGGAATCCGTAAGCGACGCGCGCCTGTCCAGTCAGGAACGCTCTGTTGAGCGCCTCGCCGAGCTGTGCCAGCACCACAACATTGTTCTACTGCAGCCTTCCAGCTACCGGGTGTTCGATGGTTCGCGGGCTACCGCCTACAGTGAGAAAGACGAACCGGTGCCGTTGGGCGCACGTGGTCAGGCACTGTTGCGTATCGAGCAAAGTGTTCGAGCTACCTGCCCGCAGCACCTGTTGCTGCGGTTCGGCTGGCTACTCGATGACAGTGCCGAGGGTGTGTTGGGGCGTTTTCTGAAGCGCGCCGAATCAACGCAAGAGTTGTTGATGGCCGACGACCGACGTGGCAACCCGACGCCCGTCGACGATGCCGCGCGGGTCATGATTGCTGTCCTCAAACAGCTCGATTGTGAAGCGCCGTTGTGGGGTACTTACCACTACGCCGGTCATGAGGCCACGACGCCGCTGGCGCTGGGGCAGGCGATTCTTACCGAAGCCCGTTTGTTGCATCCGCTGGCCATAGAGTCACCGACTGCGCAGGCCCACGCTGCACGTCCTGACGCAGCGGACGAGCCTCAACATGGCGTGCTGGCCTGCAAGAAAATCCTTCATACCTTCGGCGTCAAACCTCGTGCATGGCGTGCCGGGTTGCCGAGTCTTCTGGATCGTTATTACCGCCATGTCTGATCTTCCCGTCCTGATCACCGGCGGTGCCGGTTTCATTGGCTCGCATCTGGCCGATGCACTACTGGCCCAAGGGCATTCGGTGCGCATTCTCGATGACCTTTCCACCGGCAAGCGCAGCAACCTTGCGCTGGATAATCCCCGTATCGAATTGATCGAGGGTGATGTTGCCGATGCCGCTCTGGTGAAGCGCGCTGCGCTGGACTGCAAAGCGGTTGTGCATCTGGCAGCTGTCGCTTCGGTGCAAGCGTCGGTGGATGACCCGGTGCGTACGCACCAGAGCAATTTCATCGGCACGTTGAACGTGTGTGAAGCCATGCGCGAAGCCGGCATCAAGCGCGTAGTCTTTGCCTCCAGTGCTGCAATCTATGGGAACAATGGCGAGGGCGAAGCCATCAGCGAAGACACGCCCAAAGCGCCGTTGACGCCTTATGCCTCGGACAAGCTGTCCAGCGAGCACTACCTCGACTTCTACGGCCGCCAGCATGGTCTGGAGCCAGCTATCTTTCGTTTCTTCAACATCTTTGGCCCGCGCCAGGATCCTTCCTCGCCATACTCGGGTGTGATCAGTATCTTTGCCGAGCGTGCAGAAAAAGGCCTGCCCATCGCTGTGTTTGGCGATGGCGAACAAACACGGGATTTCTTCTACGTGGGCGACGTGGTCAAGTTGCTGACTCAAGCACTGGATCTGCCGCAGGTCGAGTCGGGTGCGGTCAACGTGGGTCTGAACCAGACCACATCGTTGAACCAGTTGCTGGCAGCATTGGCAGACGTCGTGGGCAAACAGCCACAAGTGACATATCAAACCGCGCGTTCCGGCGACATCCGCCACTCACGAGCGAACAACCAGCGCCTGCTGGAGCGGTTTACCCTGGATGAGCCGACGCCGTTGAAAGTGGGCTTGGCGAAACTGCTCGGTCGCTGATCCAGACCCACAAAAAAAGCACCTTCGAGGTGCTTTTTTTGTGGGCGGTTACTGCAAACCGTTGACCTGTAGGAGCTGCCGAAGGCTGCGATCGCGGTGTGCCAGAAGAAATGCTTCGCAGCCTTCGGCAGCTCCTACAGGTCCAGTGTGCGCCGCGTCTTAAAACTTATAACCCACACCCACCATATAAACCCACGGATCAATGTCCACACTCACTTTGGTTTTGCCAACGCTTAGGGCTGAAGGGCCGTCGACAGTCGCTTCAGTGTCGATGTCCACATACCAGACTGAGGCGTTAACCAAAATGTTGTCGGTCAGCATGTAGTCCATGCCGACTTGTGCAGCCAGGCCGACGGAATCTTTCATCTTCAGGTTGCTGAAGCCCTGGCTTTTACGATTGCCGGTCAGGTCGGTGTCAAAGAACGTGGTGTAGTTGATGCCGACACCCGCGTAGGGCTGGAACTTCGACGACGCTTCCATCGGGTAGTACTGCAGCGACAGGGTCGGCGGTAACTGCTTAACATCTGCCAGTTTGCCATCCAGGCCCGGGCCCAGCCCTTTGACCGAAACGGTGTGGCTGAAAGGTGTTGCCGCCAGCAATTCGATACCCACGTGCGGGGTAATC
Organism: Pseudomonas syringae group sp. J309-1; assembly: GCF_032582135.1. Taxonomy (NCBI): domain Bacteria; kingdom Pseudomonadati; phylum Pseudomonadota; class Gammaproteobacteria; order Pseudomonadales; family Pseudomonadaceae; genus Pseudomonas; species Pseudomonas syringae group sp. J309-1. The sequence continues at coordinate 54,230 of NZ_JAWHNU010000013.1, forward strand.
ATGTAGCCGAACGTTAGACCAAGCTGGTTCTCACCATCAACAGTCGCCTTGGTGCCGGAGACTTTGGTGCCGTCGAGTTTCACCTCACCGCTGTCTTCATTTGGTTCAACGTGCGCGACACCGGCACGCACGATGAAATCACCCGCCTCATAAGCCTGAGCGGCGAAAGGGGCGCTGAGCGCCAGCGCGAAGAGGGAAGCGCTGAGCAGGGTCTTGTTCATGAGGGCTCCAAAAGGCGATTCAAGTTGTCTGTCGCCAATGGTACGGAGCGTATGAACCAAGGCTTTGACACAGCTCAATGAAATCGCAATGAAACCTGCACAACTTAATTATCGGGCAACTCGTAAACCAGGATCTTGTCTGCCTCCATGCTGTAGCCCGCGTCGGCCAACTCGCTGGTCGAGGCTTTGACCTGCATTGGACCTTCGATCCAGTACGGCTGATAAAGCTCTTCAACCTTCACGCCCAGCTCGCTGGTGACATGTACGATCTGGTTCGAAGGCGGTGGCGGCACGTGGATGCACGCGCCAAAATACGGCACCAGCAGGAACTCCGTGACGCGGCCTTCTTCGCTGACTTCCAGCGGCACGATATAACCCGGCAAGCGCACATTCTGGCCATCCAGCGCCTTGACCACTGGGGCGTGGGGCGATTGTTGATGCGCGGCGGGCGCTGACTCCACTGACAGCGCATCGGACAGTTTCGACAGGTCATGAATGGGCGCAGTGATCGGCGCGATTTTTGGCGCATCCGGCGGGATCATTTGTTCCCAGGTCAGCACCTTCGGCTCGGCCGCCCACAACGGTGAGCTGACTGACAACAGCAAAACCAACAACAGGCGCCGCATGTTCAACGTCCTCATAAACGAATCGACAAGCCATCAGCCAACGACTGCCGATAGGCGCGCCACGCAGGCACAACACCCATCAACAACGCGGCAGCCAGAATGCCACCGAGTAGCGTCCATTCATATTCGCTGGGCAGCGAAAGCGGCAGGAACAGGCCGTAATTGATCTGTACATAGCCTTGTGCAGAAGCGATGCCGACGTATAACAGGACCATGCCACTGACCACTCCCGCGAGTGCCAGGGCGAAGGCTTCCATGATCAGCAACGTTGCGATGTGCCAGGGGCGGGCGCCCACTGAGCGCAGAATTGCCATCTCTCTGCGTCGCTCGTTAAGGCTTGTAAGAATGGCCGTGAGCATGCCGATCAAACCGGTAAGGACCACGAAGAGCGAAATCACGAACAAGGCTTTTTCGGCCGTACCCATCAGGCTCCACAGTTCCTGAAGGGCCACGCCCGGCAGGATCGCCAGCAACGGCTCGCCGCGGAATTCATTGATCTGGCGCTGCATCGAGAAGGTGGCGATCTTGCTGTTCAAGCCCAGCATGAACGCGGTAATTGCTTTGGGCGTCAGGTCCATATTGCGCGCCTGATCAGCAGAAATGCGTCCGTTGCCGTGAGCGGGCGCGCCGTTTTGCCAGTCAATATGGATCGCTTCCATGCCGCCGAGGCTGATGTGTAACGTGCGATCCACTGGCGTGCCGGTACGCCTGAGAATACCGACCACGGTAAACGGTTTGTCGTCGTGTTTGACCAGACTGATCGCCGCTACGCCATGGGCCAGCACCAGCTTGTCGCCGAGTTTGTATTTGAAGGCATCGGCCACTTCGGCGCCGAGCACCACTTCAAAGGGGTCCGTCGCAAAGGCCCGACCTTGTGCCAGTTCCAGGTGTTGCTGGCGGCCAAACTGGTAATGCTCGAAGTAGTTTTCGTTGGTACCCATCACTCGATAACCGCGATGGGAGTCACCCAGGGAAATCGGGATGGCCCATTTCACTTGTTTGCTTTGGGCGATTTCTTCAAAGCTGTCCCAGCGAATATTGTTGGTTGCATTACCGATACGGAACACCGAATACAGCAACAGATTGATCGAGCCGGAGCGAGCGCCGACGATCAAATCCGTGCCGCTGATGGTGCTGGCGAAACTGGCGCGGGCTTCGGTACGCACGCGCTCCACCGCCAGCAACAGGCAGACCGACAAGGCAATGGCGAATGCGGTAAGGAAAGCGGTGAAACGACGGTTAGCCAGACTGGCCATGGCTAGGCGAAACAAATACATCTCAAACCTCTGCGGCGACGGCGGCGCGATTGAGTTCCGATAACGACAGACTGCGGTCGAACAGCGGTGCCAGGCTCTGGTCGTGGCTGACGAACAACAGGCTACTGCCTGCTTCGCGGCATTCGGCGAACAACAACTTGATGAACGCTTCCCGTGCGTCGGTATCCAGCGCGGAGGTCGGTTCGTCCGCGATCACCAATTCGGGCTGACCGATCAACGCTCGTGCGGCTGCCACTCGCTGCTGCTGGCCGATGGAAAGTGAGTCTGCACGGCGGCTGAGCATCTCCGGATCTTTCAAACCCAGATGAGCCAACAGTGTAACGGCGGCGTTTTCTACGCTGCCGTGGCGCTGTTTCGCACGTTCGGCGCGGACTTTGGAGAAGTGACACGGCAACTCGACGTTTTCACGCACCGAGAGAAACGGCAGCAGGTTGAACTGCTGGAAGATATAGCCGGTGTGATTGACGCGAAAACGATCACGCTCACCGGATGATAGTTCGGTGAGCTCCTGACCCAGCAGGCGAATGCTGCCGCGATTGGGTTTCTGGACGCCGCCCAGCAAACCCAGCAGCGTTGTCTTGCCACTGCCGCTGGGGCCTTTGAGGAACAGCGTTTCGCCCGGTTCCAGGCGGAACGCCGGGATATCCAGCAATTGCGCATGGCCTGGCCACGTGAAGCCAAGGTCTGCCAATTCGATAAGTGCTTGGGTCATAACCGTCTTCGGAATCCGGCTGAGTGGAAATCAAACGACCGGGCAAGCCCGGTCGGTTTTCAACAATAGCTGAATCAGAATTTCAGGCTTGGATTGCTTGGGCGTACTTCGGCACCTGACTGCCCTTTTGGCGAGATCAACTGAACCTGAAGTTTTTCGGTGCCCGGGAACGATTTGAAGATGGTCGACAGGTCGAGGGTTTTCAGCACTGCCGGGACCTTGCAGGTGAATTTGTAAGTGCCGTGGATTTCGCTGTGCTCGTGCTCATCGTGGGCGTCTTTGGCGTCATGATCGTGATCATGGTCCGCGTCAGCTTCAGGCTTGTCACCGAACAATGGGCTTTCCAGTTTCTGGGAAACCACGTTGCACTCGGCAGCTTCAGGGATGCTGAACAAGGCGTGGGGCTTGAGCAGTACATCTTTGGCCGCGGCTACTTTGGCTTTGTCTTCGGCGCTGGTAGCCAGATGCTCAAACCCGACGAGGTTCATGGCCGGGCTGCCCAGTTCGAACTCCAGCGTGCCGCCGACCAGCGCAACGTCCAGCCGACCCACACCGTGCTCATGCGCGCCGAGACTACCGTGCTCGTGGTCGTGATCATGCTCGGGGGCCGCATTAGCCATGGCGAGTGGAAGCAGGGCGAAGGGCAAAGCGAGCAGCAGACGGCGCATAAAAACAGACTCCGGACATGACTGGATAAAGATCGTTATGTGATCTTATAACAATTATTGTCGCGGGCGTGAGCTGGAATTTGGATTTGGGTAAGGATCACTTCCCCGGTAGGAGGCAACTTGTTGGCGAGACAGTCGTTCTGGTTACGCAGGTCCAACGCCTCGCCAACAAGTTGGCTCCTACCCTGGTGATGTATTCCAATTATTAAACGCGCTGACCCCAAGGCCGCGCCCGGCGCAGGTCTTGAGCCAGCGTGTAAATAATTGTCCGTCCGGCATGAGTGGTCCAGCGCAGGGTTTTTATGAGGCGATGTTCATCGGGCGTGAGGTAGGCGAAGCCTTGGATTCTGGCTTCGTGGAGGCAGTCGATGGGTTGGTGAATTGAGCTTTTCTTGGTCTTTTTCATGGCATTTCCTTTGGGGTAAAGGCTGCCACACAACGCTGCGTTCGAATGGGTGGCGGCTGTAATGGGTTCGCAGACCGAGCCAAAGGCATCCCGGCACACCTTTCAGGTGTCCCACATACAGCCGCCATAAAGCGTTTTGAAAGTATGTATGCCTTCTGCTGGTTCAGACTGCGACGTCTGTTCGCTGCTGCTGCAACGACCGGCGCACATTACCGATACGGGACGCGATCCACGAGGTAACAGATGCTATTCGTCAGGTAGGAATCTTCTGTGAGTGAAAGGGCCCCTTCGCGAATGAATTCGCTCCCACTGTGAAATGCGCTCTACCTGTGGGAGCGAATTCATTCGCGAAGACCTCAATCAAAGTAAAGAAGATTCTCCGGACGGACGCTTAACCATGCGAGCATGTCCCCCTGCAAAAAAAGAGGAAGCACCCATGTTGCGTATTCGTGGAACCGTTGGCGATTTGCCAGTGGATTTGACGCTGGAGCTGGACGAAGGCGATTGGGCGCAGCTTGGCGCTCAACTCAAAGCCGCCAAACCTGAAGCCACCGCCGCAGCCGTGGTCAGCAAACCGGCCAGTCAGGACGACAAGATCTGGCAGATCGCGTTGGATCTGCTGCGCAACGCCGGGCAGATAAATGGCCCGGAGTTGCTGGATCAACTGGAAGGTCTGACCGGCAGCACAGCGGCAGGCAAGCGCCTGTTAGTGCGCTTGCGCCACAGTTCGCAAGTCAAGGTCGAGAGCGGGCAGGACGCGCCGCTCTACAGCTGGGTTGGCACAGACGCCTGATGCCAGAGGCTTAGTACAGCGCAGCAAACAACTTGCGACGATAGGCAGTGACCAGTGGGTGGTCGTTGCCCAGCAGATCGAAGACTTGCAGCAGGGTTTTGTGCGGCAGGCCGTCGGCGTAGTTGCGGTTGCGGATGAACAGCTTCAACAAGCCTTCCAGCGCCGCTTCGTATTGCTGGCGGGCCAGTTGTTGAATCGCCAGTTGATGCACGGCTTCGTCATCCTGCGGGTTTTGCGCCAGTCGAGCTTTGAGGTCAGCTGCGTCAGGGAATGCCTTGGCTTCAGCCAGGAAGGTCAATTGCGCACGGGCACCGGCCAGATCTGCTTTATGGTCGTCGTTTTTTACCGCGTCCAGTACCTGACGAGCCTCACCCAGCTCGCCACGTTCTGCCAGGCAACGGGCATACAGAATCAGCGCGGCGGCGTTGGTGTTGTCCTCGGTCAGCATCTGCTGCAGCGCCGCTTCGGCTTCAGCGAAGTGGCTTTCAGCGAACATTTCCTGAGCCAGCTTCAGCGGGTCAGCGGCGACTGGCGCAGGCATGACCACGTGTTGTTCGAGAATCTTGCGGATCTCTGATTCAGGCTGGGCACCGGTGAAACCGTCGATGGGCTGACCATCCTTGAACAGCACAACCGTCGGCAGGCTACGGATGCCGAAGCGGGCGACGATGTCTTGCTCGGCGTCACAATCGACCTTCACCAGCAGCAATTCGCCCTGATAACTTTCAGTGATCTGCGCCAGCAATGGCATCAGCACTTTGCAGGGCGCACACCATTCGGCCCAGAAGTCCACCAGTACGGGCTGGTCGAAAGACTTGTCGATGACCAGTTGCTGAAAGGTCGCCGCCGTAGCGTCGAAGATGTAGGTAGTGTCCTGGTTCATTGCGAATCTCGGGGGATCTGAATGGGGCCAACTATAAAGGGCGCTTGGGTTTGCGCAAAGCGATGAGTAGAGGGATCTTTTGGAGCGAGGCTTGCCCGCGAATCAGTCGCCTCGGTGTGGCAGGGACAACGCGTTATCGTTCTTCGCGGGCAAGCCTCGCTCCCACAGGGGATTGCATTTCAACTCGGGCAGCGTGATACAGGCTCACGTGACGAAACTCATGGGGCTCGGCCAGATCCGGCAACGTATGCGCTTCAAAGATATCCAGCCGTTGATAAGCCGGGTGCTGAAAATCCCGGACTCGCGAATCCGCCACCAAGGCTTGCCGCCCGCGACTGAGGAACTGGTCCAGCAGAGGCAGGTTAGCCCGGTCGTACAGCACGTCCGCGACGATGATCAAATCGAAGCGATCCGCTTCGGCAAAGAAGTCCGCCGAGTAGCTCAACTGCACGCCGTTCAGTTCAGCATTGGCGCGGCAGGCTTCAATGGCCAGCGGGTCAAGATCACAGGCCACCACTTCAAGTGCGCCCGCTTTAGCCGCTGCAATCCCTGCAACACCAGAGCCCGCGCCAAAATCCAGCACTCGCATTCCGGCGACCCAATGCGGCTGCTCTGCCAGAAACCGCGCCAGCGCCAGGCCGCTGGCCCAGCAGAAACTCCAGTACGGCGGCTCTTCAAGGATGCGTCGGGTTTCTTCGGGGCTGAAGGCGCGATCCATGTTCTCGGCGTCGATCAGCCACAGCCGAAAATCGGTGCCCGGCAGTGCTGTGGCGACCAGTTGCGCATCGCCGAGCAATTCGCTGAGCGCCTGTTGCAGGTGTTGCGGTGCAATCATGGAGCGGTTTCGAACTGCAAAGGCCCCAGCGCTTGTGTGACGGGTTGTTCAATACGCATCGACGGCAGATGCAGGATCAATTGCCCAGACTTGCTGGCACGGCCGCGCAGTTCTACGCGCTGACCCACCGGGAAGGCTTCCGGATTGAAACGCAGCTGGAAGGGCAGCGACTGATTGTTGCCTTGCAGCTTGGTGCTGGTCAGCAGTTTCTGCGGACGACCGCGCTCGTCGATCACCAGCAGCGCCAATTCAACTTCGGCGCCAGCCGGTACGCCCAGCAACTGGCCGCTCAGCTCTCGCTGGAAGGGCTGCAAGGGGCCCGGACCGGCCGGTACTTTAACAACGGGCACCGTGGCAGGTTTGGCCGGGGCAGTTTCAGGCGTCTCATTGCTGCTGCAGGCGGCAAGCAGGCCAATCAGGCTGAGCAACATCAGCGGTCGTAGCGTCATGAACAGCTCCAACAAAAAAAATCAATACGAAGGACAGCAGCAAACCGCTCAATGACGGTAACGCTAAATTACCCGCAAGCGCCGATAAATAGCCCAATGGCCAGCAGTATCGCTGAACACCGCGCCAGATGCGCGTCTATATAGCGCAAAGTCCAAGACTTGTCTTGCCTGCGGGATGCGCTACCATGGCGGCCCTTCCTATTTTTGTTGCCTGCCACCATGCACTGTCCCTTCTGCGGTGCCAATGACACCAAAGTCATCGATTCCCGCCTGGTTGCCGAAGGCGATCAAGTTCGTCGTCGTCGTGAATGCCTGGCGTGCGGTGAGCGTTTCACGACGTTCGAAACAGCCGAGCTGGTGCTCCCACGCCTGATCAAGCAAGACGGTAGCCGTCAGCCCTTCGATGAAGAGAAGCTGCGCGCCGGTATGCAGCGCGCCCTTGAGAAACGCCCGGTCAGCGTCGAGCGGCTGGAAGCAGCGCTGGTGCATATCAAGCACAAGCTGCGCGCGACTGGCGAGCGCGAGGTCAAGTCGCTGGTGGTGGGCAATTTGGTCATGGGCGAACTGCAAAAGCTCGACGAAGTGGCGTATATCCGCTTTGCTTCTGTTTACAGGCGTTTTCAGGACCTCAACGAATTCCGCGAAGAAATCGATCGCCTGGCTCGCGAGCCAGCTAAAGAGTGAGTGCTTCGTTGACTGAGCAAACCGCGCTGGACACCCATTACATGGCGCGCGCGCTGGAACTGGCGCGCAAAGGGATTTACTCCACCCATCCCAACCCACGAGTCGGCTGCGTGATCGTGCGCGACGGGCAGATTGTCGGCGAAGGCTGGCACGCTCGCGCTGGCGAGCCGCATGCCGAAGTGCATGCCTTGCGTCATGCGGGCGACAAGGCCAAAGGCGCGACGGCTTATGTGACGCTGGAGCCTTGCAGTCATCATGGCCGCACACCGCCGTGCGCCGATGCGCTGGTCGATGCTGGCGTGGCGCGAGTGGTCGCAGCCATGCAGGACCCCAATCCCGATGTTGCCGGACGCGGTTTGCTGCGTTTGATGAATGCCGGTATTTCGGTGCAGTGCGGGGTTCTGGAAGACGAAGCCCGGGCGCTGAACAAAGGCTTCCTCAAGCGCATGATCAAAGGCTTGCCGTATGTGACGGTCAAGCTCGCCATGAGCCTGGACGGTCGCACCGCCATGGCCAGCGGCGAAAGCCAATGGATCACCGGCCCGGCTGCGCGTGGGGCGGTACAGCGTCTGCGTGCGCAATCGAGTGTCGTGTTGACTGGCGCTGACACCGTGCTGGCCGACAAGGCTCGCCTGACTGTACGTCCTGATGAGCTGGGCCTGAATGCCGAGCTCTCCGGCTTGGCCATGACGCGTCCGCCGCTGCGGGTGTTGATCGACGGCCGATTGCGGGTGCCGCTGGATGCGCCGTTCTTTCAGGCCGGGCATGCGTTGGTGGTGACCTGCGCTGCCGCGTCAGCCCGCGAGCGTTATCACGATGAAGGCCACGACATGTTGGCCCTGGCCGGCAGCGGCGGTCATGTAGACCTGCGCAAGTTACTGGTCGAGCTGGCGGCTCGCGGTGTCAACGACGTGCTGATCGAAGCGGGCCCGCGTCTCGCCGGGGCGTTTACTCGCCTGGGGATGGTGGATGAATTCCAGATTTTCGTCGCAGGCAAGTTCCTTGGCTCTTCTGCTCGCCCATTGCTTGATCTGCCGCTGGCGCAGATGAGCGAGGCTTTTGAGCTGAAAATTACGGATATACGCGCCGTGGGTGATGACTGGCGAGTCATTGCAACCCCCAAGCTCCCACCCGGCGTATAATTTCGGCCTTTCGCTCAGCGCGCTGGGCTTGTTCTCCTGGAGGACCCATGTTTACTGGCATCATCGAATCCATCGGCAGCATCCGCGCCATCACCCCTAAAGGCGGCGATGTCCGTGTTTATGTCGAGACGGGCAAACTTGATCTGAGCGACGTCAAACTCGGCGACAGCATCGCGGTCAACGGCGTTTGCCTGACTGCTGTAGAGCTGCCCGGCGATGGCTTCTGGGCTGACGTCAGCCGTGAAACCCTCGACGTCACGGCGTTCATCGATCTCAAGACCGGCAGCCCGGTCAACCTGGAAAAGGCCCTGACCCCGACTACACGTCTGGGCGGCCATCTGGTCAGCGGCCACGTCGATGGTGTTGGCGAGATCGTTTCCCGGGAGGAAAACGCCCGCGCTATCCAGTTCAAAGTGCGTGCCCCCCGCGAGCTGGCCAAGTACATATCGCACAAAGGTTCTATCACGGTCGACGGCACCAGCCTGACCGTGAACGCCGTTGACGGTGCCGAGTTCGAGCTGACCATCGTGCCGCATACCCTGGCCGAAACCATCATGGCCGACTACCGTCCGGGCCGTAAGGTCAACCTTGAGGTGGATTTGCTGGCGCGTTATCTGGAGCGTTTGCTGATGGGCGACAAGGCCGCCGACTCCTCGAAAGGGCAGTCCGGCACCATCACCGAGAGCTTCCTGGCCGCCAACGGCTACCTCAAATCCTGAATTGAAGGAGGGTGCCGCGTGGCGCTCAATAGTATCGAAGAACTGGTTGAAGATATTCGCCAGGGCAAAATGGTCATCCTCATGGATGACGAAGATCGCGAGAACGAAGGCGATCTGATCATGGCTTCCGAGTGCGTCAAGGCTGAACACATCAACTTTATGGCCCGCTACGCGCGTGGCCTGATCTGCATGCCGATGACCCGTGAGCGCTGCGAGGCCCTCAAGCTGCCACTGATGGCACCACGTAACGGATCCGGTTTTGGCACCAAATTCACCGTGTCCATCGAAGCTGCCGAAGGCGTGACCACTGGCATTTCTGCTGCTGACCGTGCCCGCACCGTGCAGGCTGCAGCGGCCAAAGACGCCAAAGCGGAAGACATTGTCAGCCCCGGCCACATTTTCCCGTTGATGGCTCAGGCCGGCGGTACATTATCCCGGGCAGGGCACACCGAAGCAGCCTGTGACCTGGCGCGCATGGCCGGTTTCGAGCCAAGCGGCGTGATCTGTGAAGTGATGAACGACGACGGCACAATGTCGCGTCGGGCTGAACTGGAAGCTTTTGCGGCGGAACACGACATCAAGATCGGTACGATTGCCGACCTGATTCACTACCGGATGATCCATGAACGTACCGTTCAGCGGATTGCCGAGCAGCCAATGGACAGCGAATTGGGCCAGTTCAACCTGGTGACCTATCGCGATTCAGTGGAAGGTGACGTCCACCTCGCACTGACGCTGGGCAAGATTTGCGCAGAAGAACCGACCCTGGTGCGGGTGCATAACATGGACCCGCTGCGTGACCTTTTGATGGTCAAACAGCCTGGCCGCTGGAGCCTGCGCGCCGCGATGACCAAGGTTTCCGAGGCGGGCAGCGGTGTTGTCCTGTTGCTCGGTCACCCGCTGGATGGCGATGTGCTGCTGGCGCATATTCGTGAAACCGCCGGGCAATTGCCGATCAAATCGCCGACCACTTACAGCACCGTGGGGGCCGGTTCGCAGATCCTGCGTGACCTCGGTGTGCGTAAAATGCGCCTGATGAGTTCGCCAATGAAGTTCAATGCGATATCCGGTTTCGATCTGGAAGTTGTAGAATACGTGCCCTCCGAATAAAGACCGGTCGGGTGGTGCGCTTTTGTGCGTGCCACCGGCTAATCTGATTCGTGGCCTAACATCCCTATAGTTCGCCCCAAGGCGTACTTGCTCTTTAATACGAGACTTACACGAATGACCCTGAAGACCATCGAAGGTACCTTCGTCGCTCCCCAAGGCCGCTACGCTCTGGTAGTTGGCCGTTTCAACAGCTTCGTCGTGGAAAGTCTGGTGAGCGGTGCTGTTGATGCTTTGGTACGCCACGGCGTCAAAGAAAGCGATATCACCATCATCCGCGCTCCGGGTGCCTTCGAAATCCCGCTGGTTGTGCAAAAAGTTGCCCAGCGCAGTGAGTTCGCTGCCATCGTCGCCCTTGGCGCAGTGATCCGTGGTGGTACTCCGCACTTTGAATACGTCGCCGGCGAATGCGTCAAAGGCCTGTCCCAGGTTTCCATGGAATTCGGCGTGCCGGTTGCGTTCGGCGTGCTGACTGTCGACACCATCGAACAAGCCATTGAGCGCTCCGGCACCAAAGCCGGTAATAAAGGCGCAGAAGCTGCGTTGTCCGCCCTTGAAATGGTCAGCCTGCTGGCGCAGTTGGAGGCCAAGTGATTTCCGACGACAGCGATCAGTTCAACCCGCGCGATCCAAAACCTGCGGACGCTGGCAAGCCATCCAAGAGCGTCAAGCGCCGGGAAGCCCGTCAGTTGGCAACTCAAGCGCTTTACCAGTGGATCATGGCGGGTCATTCGCTGAATGAAATCGAAGCGCAGTTCCGCGTCGATAACGACTTCAAAGATGTCGACGGCCCTTATTTCAGTGAGCTGCTGCGCGGCGTGCCGACCAACATCGACGAAATCGATGCGGCCCTGACGCCATGCCTGGACCTGACCATTGAAGAGCTCGACCCGGTTGAACTGGCCATCTTGCGCCTGTCCACCTACGAGTTGCTCAAGCGCGTCGATGTGCCGTATCGCGTGGTGATCAACGAAGGTATCGAGCTGGCGAAGGTCTACGGCTCCACTGACGGCCACAAGTTCGTCAATGGCGTCCTGGACAAACTGGCCCCGCGCCTGCGTGAAGCTGAAGTCAAAGCGTACAAGCGCTAAGATCTGGTCGCCTTCATCGCGGGCAAGCCACGCTCCCACAGGGAATGCGATCTCCTGTGGGAGCGTGGCTTGCCCGCGATAGAGCAACGCAAATACAGGCTGAGAACACAATAAGAGATCCTGATGGGCGAGTTTGAGCTGATCCGCAATTACTTCGCCGCTGCGCCTTGTGCGCAAGCGGGTGAAGGTGTGGCGCTGGGGATTGGTGATGACTGCGCTTTGCTGACGCTGCCGCCCGGTGAGCAGTTGGCGATCTCTACCGACACGCTGGTCATCGGCGTGCATTTCCCTGACGTTTGCGATCCTTTCCTGCTCGGCCAGCGTGCGCTTGGCGTGTCTGCCAGTGATCTGGCGGCCATGGGCGCCACGCCCGTTGCATTTACCCTTGCGTTGACCCTCCCTGAAGTATCTGCCGACTGGCTGAAGGCTTTCGCCGAAGGTTTGAACCTCATGGCGCAAGGTTGCGGCTTGCGACTGGTGGGCGGCGATACGACTCGGGGGCCATTAAGCCTTACAGTCACGGTATTCGGCCGCGTGCCGACGGGTCAGGCATTGACTCGCAGCGGCGCACTTCCGGGGGATCTGCTGTGTGTCGGTGGACCGTTGGGCGATGCGGCGGGTGCATTGCCGCTTGTGTTGAACCAGCGCACCACTGAGGCGTCTACCGCAGAGGCTTTACTGGCGCGCTACTGGTCGCCACAACCGCAATTTACCCTGGGGCTGGCGCTACGTGGCAAGGCCAGCGCCGCCCTGGATATCTCCGATGGTCTGTTGGCAGACTGCGGACATATCGCGCTGGCATCAAAAGTCCGGCTATTGGTCGAGCAGGAAACGCTGCCGATGTCCGAGCCTTTGCTAGCCTTTATCGGGCAGCAGGGCGCGAGGGAAGCAGCGTTGAGTGGTGGTGATGATTATTTGCTGGCGTTCACGTTGCCCCCAGAACACTTACAGGATTTGCTCGACGCAGGATTACCCATCCATGTCATCGGGCGAGTCGAGGCGGGCGAGGGCGTCGCGCTGATCGACACCATGGGTCACGACATTCCTGTCCTGGCACGCGGCTACCAACATTTTCGGGAGACACCGTGACAGATCATCCAAAGCAGGTCCCGGCGGAATTCGTTCCACCTTCGGTCTGGACCAACCCGTGGCACTTCCTGGCGTTCGGTTTCGGCTCCGGCACCCTGCCCAAAGCGCCGGGCACCTGGGGTTCCATGGTTGCCGTGCCGTTCATTCCGCTGTGGCAAATGCTTCCGGACTGGGGCTACTGGCTGATGCTCGGCATCACCATGCTGTTCGGTTTCTGGCTGTGCGGCAAAGTCGCGGATGATCTGGGCGTACACGACCACGAAGGCATCGTCTGGGACGAAATGGTCGGCATGTGGATCACCTTGTGGCTAGTGCCCGAGGGCTGGGTCTGGCTGCTGGTGGGGTTCCTGGTGTTCCGCTTTTTCGACATTCTCAAGCCATGGCCCATTCACTGGATCGATCGCAAGGTGCACGGTGGCGTCGGGATCATGCTCGATGACGTGCTAGCGGGCGTATTCGCTTGGGCGGCGATGCAGGGAATCGTCTGGGTCTGGGCGTGGATTTGAGCCGCAATGTGCTTTCCTGTGGGAGCGAGGCTTGCCCGCGATAAGTCTGGACGCGATCTAAAGTGAATCGCGTTCAACCTTATCGCGGGCAAGCCACGCTCCTATCAAACATCACTCCAATAATGGATTTGAAACGCGGACCTTGTAGGAGCTAACTTGTTGGCGAAGCGGAATTTCTGACGATGCGGGTCCGACGTCTCGCCAAAAAGTTGGCTCCTACAGGGTCATCCGTTTGCTTAGCGACAGCGAGGTGTCAGGGATACCAGGACCACTCCCACAGGGCATCAATCTAACTTCCCGATCTGTATGCCCCACAATTCGGCATAAGCGTCTGCCGAGGCGTGCTGCTACAATGCGTGCCTTGCGAATTTCCAGTCCCATACTGATCAGGAGCACACGGTGCCCGTCGTATTTGTAGCCGCTTCCAAGCTGCCTACCCCTTTTGCCGAATTCACCATGCATGGCTTTCTTGAGCATGCGACCGGTCGCGAACATCTTGTGTTGAGCCTGGGCGACGTATCCGATGGTGCTCCAGTGCTGGGGCGTGTCCATTCCGAATGCCTGACCGGCGATGCGTTGTTCAGTCAGCGTTGTGATTGCGGTTCACAGCTCGAAGCTGCCTTGCGTGCCATCGCTTCTGAAGGTCGCGGCGTTTTGCTCTATCTGCGTCAGGAAGGCCGGGGCATTGGCTTGCTGAACAAGGTTCGCGCGTACGAACTGCAGGATGGTGGTGCTGATACCGTTGAAGCCAATGAGCGTCTGGGTTTTGCCGCAGACCAGCGCGATTACGCTATCTGCCTGCCAATGCTGCAGCACCTGGGGGTCGAATCCCTGCGTCTGATGACCAACAACCCGCGCAAGGTCAAAGCCTTGACCGAGATGGGCATCAACGTTGCCGAGCGTGTACCGCTGCATACCGGCCATAACCCGCACAACAAGCTCTATCTGGCGACCAAGGCCGGCAAGCTCGGCCACATGATGGGCAATGAGGATCAAGGCGAGGCTGATCGCGCTTGAATCGCCACAACACCAGACGCCGCTTCGCTCTCGCGTGGTGGTGGCAACTGGTGTTGACCCTGGCGCCGCTGTTTGTGATCAGTGGTGCGTTCGATAGCAAAAACGCCATTTTTCCCGTGCTGGCGATGCCACTCTTCGTTGTCGGGCTGCTATCGATGTTTGTCAGCCTCAAGCCATTCGGCCGCTACAAACACGCGCTGATCGCTACCGGCGCTGCCCGCGACACCCCTGAAGAGTCCGCGGCCTGGATCAACCTCGCTGACGCCCGTCGCGTGGCGTTTCTGACTGCGGGGTTGCCGGCATGGATCGCTGCACTGGCGGTTTTTGTCGGGCTGGAAACGGTTCCGCTGCTGCTGTTGGCGTTCTCCAGTGCGGTGCTTCTGTATCTTTACCGCTTACCCCGGCAACTGGTTTGAAGTACTGCCACCTGTAGGCGCTGTGTGTACTTGCATGAAAAAGGAGCTTTCCATGAACGGACCTGACCCGAAAAACCCCCACCCAATGAACGGCTTTCCGCAGGTGTGTTTCATTAAGAACACCCTCAACAATCCGAATATCATTGTGGGCGATTACACCTACTACGATGACCCCGAAGATTCGGAAAACTTCGAGCGCAACGTCCTTTATCACTTCCCGTTCATTGGCGACAAACTGATCATTGGCAAATTCTGCGCACTGGCGCGGGGCACTAAATTCATCATGAACGGTGCCAACCACAAGATAAATGGCATCTCGACGTATCCGTTTCAAATCTTTGGCAGTGGCTGGGAGAAGGTCACCCCTGAGCCGGGAGACTTGCCCTATAAAGGCAATACCGTGGTGGGTAACGATGTCTGGATGGGCTACGACGTGCTGGTCATGCCGGGCGTGACGATCGGCGACGGGGCGATCATCTCTTCGCGCTCGGTAGTGGTGGGTGATGTCCCTGCTTACAGCGTCGTTGGCGGTAACCCGGCCAAAGTCCTGAAACACCGCTTCCCCGCTGAAGTCAGCCAGCGACTTTTGACCGTTGCCTGGTGGGACTGGCCCATAGAGAAAATTACCCGGAATCTGCAGATGATTGTTTCAGGTGATATCGAGGCGTTAGAGGCAGCTGTTTAGCGTAAATACGCGCACATTTCCTGTAGGGGCTCACCGAGGTTACGAGGCCAGCGATGGCGGTGTATCAGACAAACCGCTATCGCGGCCTCGCGCTGCTCGTGCGCTCCTACAGATCCGTGTTTGCTTAGCGAGACGCATAGTCATCGGGTGAAACGCATCCCCTGTAGGAGTGAGCTTGCTCGCGATAGCGTCAGGCCAGTCGATGATTCATAAACAGAAAAATCGAATCGCGAGCAAGCTCACTCCTACAGTTCCGTGGTTTGCTTCGCGACAGAGCGTTATCGGGACACAGTGCCATTCGCTGCCAGTCATCAACCAAACTGCACAAAAAAAGGCGCTCAATGAGCGCCTTTCTTTTTGATGCTTTCAACGATTAGCCAATCAACACTAGTCGCTCGTTGATCGCCGCTTCGATACCCGCCTCATCCAATCCGCACTCAGCCAGCATTTGTGCAGGCTTGGCGTGTTCAACGTAGACATCCGGCAAGCCGAGATGCAGCACGGACTTGAGGATGTTTTCCCGTGCCAGAAACTCACTGACGGCAGCACCGGCACCGCCCATGACGGCGTTTTCTTCGACGGTCACCAGCAATTCATGATTGGCTGCAGCGTCGCGGATCAGTGCCTCATCAATCGGTTTGACGAAGCGCATGTCGATTACGGTGGCGTCGATCTTATCTGCGACTTTAAGCGCGTCAGCCAATTGCACGCCGAACACCAGAATGGCAACGCCCTGACCATTACGGCGAACGATGCCTTTACCGATTTCGATCGGTGCGAGGCCGCTCTCGATCACTGCGTTCGGCCCGGTACCCCGTGGATAGCGCACAGCGGCGGGGCCGTTATGCAGATAGCCGGTGCTAAGCATCAGGCGCAATTCGTTTTCGTCGCTCGGCGTCATGACCACGATGCCGGGAATGCAGCGCAAGTACGACAGATCGAAGCTGCCCGCGTGGGTCGGGCCGTCTTCGCCTACCAGGCCTGCGCGGTCGATGGCGAACAGGACGTCGAGGTTCTGCACCGCCACGTCATGCACCAGCTGGTCATAGCCGCGTTGCAGGAAGGTGGAGTAGATCGCTACTACTGGTTTGGCGCCTTCGCAGGCCATGCCCGCAGCCAGTGTTACAGCGTGCTGCTCTGCAATGGCCACGTCGAAGTAGCGCTCCGGGAAGCGCTCGGCGAATTCGACCATGTCCGAGCCTTCCTTCATCGCTGGGGTAATACCCACCAGACGTGAGTCAGCCTCGGCCATGTCGCAGATCCACTGACCAAACACACCGGAATACTTCGGCCTGCTGGCCTTTTTCGGGGCAACGGCCGGAGCATTGAGTGGCTCCAGTTTGGTAATGGCGTGGTAGCCGATCGGGTCGACTTCAGCAGGTGCGAAACCTTTACCTTTCTTGGTCACAACGTGCAGGAATTGCGGACCTTTGAGGTCACGCATGTTGCGCAGCGTGGCGATCAGGGTTGGCAGGTCGTGGCCGTCGATAGGCCCGATGTAATTCCAGCCCAGCTCTTCGAACAGGGTGCCGGGCACCAGCATGCCTTTGGCGTATTCCTCGGTGCGGCGGGCAATTTCCCAGGCACCAGGTAAACGCGACAGAACCTTTTTGCTGCCCTCACGCATGCTGCTGTAAGTGCGACTGGAAAGAATCTTTGCCAGATAATTCGACAGCCCGCCAACGTTGCGCGAGATCGACATGTCATTGTCATTGAGGATGACGAGCATGTTGGCGGCGACTTCAGGCGCGTGGTTCAGCGCTTCGAACGCCATCCCCGCAGTCAGCGCGCCATCACCGATGACGGCGATGGACTTGCGGTCGCTGCCTTGCAGACGGGCGGCGATGGCCATGCCCAATGCTGCGCTGATCGAGGTGCTGGAGTGGCCGACGCCGAAAGTGTCGTACTCGCTCTCGCTGCGGCGCGGGAAGGCGGCAACACCGTCTTTCTGGCGCAGGGTGTTCATGCGCTGGCGACGGCCGGTGAGGATCTTGTGCGGATACGCCTGATGGCCCACGTCCCAGACCAAACGGTCGTCCGGGGTATCGAAGACATAATGCAAGGCGATGGTCAGCTCGATCACACCCAGGCCGGCACCGAAGTGCCCGCCGGTCTGGCCAACGGAATAGAGCAGCTCCAGGCGCAGTTCATCGGCCAGGTCTTCCAGCTCGGCTTCGCCCAGGCGACGCAAGCCGTCCGGCGTATCAGCGCGGTCGAGCAGCGGCGTGGTTGGGCGCACGCGGGGAATCTCTTTAAACGTCGTGGGCATCAGGCGAATCGTTATAAGTAAAAGAGGCGGCAGTTTACCTGATGCATCGCATGCTGCCCATGAAGTGCAGTTTTTGATACGTCGGCAAACCTGGAGAACACACGTTTCTGACCCGGCCAGACAAGACCGGTTCGGAGTATTTGCAGTCGAGTTAAAGGGATCAGTTGCGCCGTTCGACGATGAAACGAGCCAGCTCACGCAGCGGATCAGCCGACGCGTCGAAAGGTCGCAGGGCGTTGATGGCCTGGTCACGCAGTTGCAAGGCGTAAAGCCGGGCCGGTTCCAGCCCCAGCAGCGCCGGGTACGTTGGCTTGTCGCGGGCGATGTCTGCGCCCTGGCGTTTGCCGAGGGTTTCGGTATCGCTTTCAACGTCGAGAATGTCGTCCTGCACCTGAAATGCCAGACCAACGGCCCGGGCATAGACTTGCAACGCATCGAGTCGGGTCTGGTCAGCATTGCCGCTGGCCAGTGCGCCAAGCTTAACGCTGGCTTCGATCAGCGCGCCGGTCTTGTGCCGGTGCATGAATTCCAGTGCTGCCTGATCCAGTTTCAGACCTACCGAACCCAGGTCGATGGCCTGACCGCCAACCATACCGGCAGGGCCAGCGGCCAATGCCAAAGCACTGACCATTTGCAGGCGGGCTTCGGCGTCTCGCGAGGTCAGGCGTGGGTCGAGTAGAGCCGTGAAGGCCAGGCTTTGCAGGCCATCACCGGCCAAAATCGCGCAGGCTTCGTCGAACGCCTTGTGAGTCGTTGGCTGGCCGCGCCGCAGATCGTCATCGTCCATCGCCGGTAAATCGTCATGAACCAGCGAATATGCGTGGATCAGCTCAACGGCGCAGGCTGCGCCGTTGGCATCTTCGGCGTTACCGCCCAGCGCTTCGCAGGCTGCGTAGGCCAGCAGCGGGCGCACACGTTTGCCGCCGTTCATCACGCTGTAGCGCATGGCAGCGTACAGGCGGGTCAATTCTGGAGCGGGTGCTGCAAACAGACCTTCCAGCGCCGCGTTTACGCGGGTCTGACTCAGTGCCTGATAAGTCGCGATCATTCAGGTTGTTCCGCGTCGAATGGCTCTTCGGCCAGTTCGCCGTCGCGTTCGAGCAGCACTTGAACCTTCTGTTCGGCTTGCGCCAGCGCGCCCTGGCATTCGCGAGTCAGGCGAATACCTTGCTCGAAGGCAGTCAGCGAGTCTTCCAACGACAGCTCGCCGTTCTCCAGACGCTCTACCAGCGTTTGCAGATCAGCGAGTGATTGTTCGAAATCCAGTGCAGCTTTCTTGCGGGCCATGGGGGCTATTCCGGTAGAGGTTAAACCGGCGCGACACTAGCAGAGCGAGGGCTTCTGGGCAAATTGGGCGGCGCTAAAATGGCTGTTCGGGCAGGGTAAACCAGCGGTTTGTTACACCGTTCATCTGCCGGATAGCCATCGTCATCCGCGATGGCAGCCTCATCAATGCCTGATGTACGCGCTCGTTCAGCGCTTCTAGCATCGCAAGCCTGTGATCTTTGGATCGTTTGCTTTATCGAGGGCAGAACAATGAAGAATTTCCGTATCGGGCAAATCGTCCCCAGCTCCAACACCACCATGGAAACCGAAATTCCGGCGATGTTGACCTCGCGTTACTCGCTGTTCCCCGAAGAGCACTTCACCTTTCATTCGGCGCGCATGCGCATGATGAAGGTCAGCCCGGAAGAGCTGAAAAAAATGGACATCGACAGCGACCGTTGCGCGCTGGAACTGAGCGACGCACGTGTTGATGTCATGGCCTACGCCTGTCTGGTGGCGATCATGTGCCAGGGCGCGGGTTATCACAAAGTGTCTCAGGAACGTCTTGGCAACGTGGTTGCCGGGAACGAAGCGCCAACCCCGGTGCTGAGTTCGGCAGGGGCACTGATCGATAGCCTTAATGTGCTGGGCTACAAAAAAGTCGCGATTATTACGCCGTACATGAAGCCGCTGACTCAGCAAGTGATTGATTACATCGAAGCTGCAGGGATCGAAGTGACGGACTCCATCAGTCTGGAGGTGGCCGACAATCTGGCGGTAGGGCGTCTTGATCCGATGAATCTTGTGGCGCATGCCGATCGTTTGAATATCGGCCAGGCGGATGGTGTGGTGTTGTCATGCTGTGTGCAGATGCCGTCATTGCCTGCGATTCAGGTCGTGCAGGATCGGCTCGACAAGCCGGTACTGTCCGCCTCGGTCGCCACCGTTTATCAGATCCTGAAAACCCTGGGGCTGGAAGCCAAAGTGCCAAACGCCGGTCATCTGTTGTCAGGCGCGTTCTGAGAGGTTGATTGAACGCGTACTATGACCGGACTTCACGTCCGGTACTTCCCATGAAGCTCGATCCTGTTTCGCTGCGCCTATTCGTCAGTGTTATCGAAGAAGGCACCATCGCTGCCGCCGCCGAGCGCGAGCACATTGCCGCGGCGGCGGTCAGCAAGCGGCTCAGTGAGCTGGAAGAGTTGCTCGACGCGCCTTTGCTGGTGCGCACCAACAAGGGCGTCACGCCTACTGCGGCGGGTATCTCCCTCTTGTACATGGCCCGCAGTGCCCTGAACAGCCTCAATGAAATCGTCGTGCAGATGCGCGAATACGGCCATGGTCGTCGAGGTTCGGTGCATGTGCTGGCGAACATCTCGGCCATCAGCCAGTTCATGCCGGGTCTGATCAAGTCGTTCATGGATATGAACCCGCTGATTGATATCCGGCTTGAAGAAAAGGAAAGCCTGGCCATCACCAAAGCCGTGGCCGAGAACCGCGCTGATATCGGCATCTTCACCCGCTTGCCCCATGGCACCGATGTTGAAGTCTTTCCCTTTCGCAAGGATCGGCTGGTGTTGCTGGTGCCCGACACGCATCTGCTGGCGGGCCGTGACAGCGTCACGTTCAGCGAAACCCTTGATCATCCTTACGTAGCGCTGCGCAGCGGTACCCACCTGAATTTCCAGTTGATCAAAGCCGCCAACGATGTGGGGCGTTCGCTGAAAATCCGCATGGAAGTGTCCAGCTACGATGCGCTGTGTCTGATGGTTCAGGCGGGCGTCGGTATCGGCATCCTGCCGCAGGGTAGCGTCGGGATTTATAGGCTGGAAGGCGTACGAACAGTGGTGCTCAATGAGCCGTGGGCAGAGCGGGAATTGATGGTCTGCATCCGCCCGCGTGAAGGACTCTCGAGCGCGGCGGGGTTGTTTCTGGAGCATTTGCTGGGTGGTTGAGTCAGCGCCGGCCACCTGTCCTGAGGCAGGCATGATCCTGTAGGCGCGCACGCCGCTGGACCTGTGGGAGCTAGCCCTGTATCCCTGACACCGCCCACTCGCTCCAACAACCCCCGTTTATTCAGTGATTTATATTTTGTTTGATAGGAGCAGAGCTTGATCTGGGCGGCATTCCGACGATACAGGCACCGCAAATGTCAGGTATATCGAGTCCAGTCTTATCGCAGGCAAGCCTGGCTCCCACAGGATTGGCGGCGATCCGCAGACTTTTCCTACACACCTCATACCGCTATCTTTACCTCCCTGAACCCGCCGAAGGAAGACACACCGCTATTGCGGCCTCGCGTTGCTCGTGCGCTCACAGATCGGCCGTGGGGCGGGAAATCGGAGTGCATTTCACTTCGTCCCCGAAACTCAGGCCCGACCCATGCTCGAATAACTCAAACCCGCATCCGCCAACGCTTTGGGCTCATAAAGGTTGCGCCCGTCAATCACGATCGCGCACCTGAGTTGCTGCCTGAGCCAGGTGAAATCGACACTGCGAAAAGCTTTCCATTCGGTGCAGATCACCAATGCATCCGCGCCTTTGACTGCCTGGATGCGATCACCGACCAGAACCAAATCGTCACGTTCGCCGTAGATTCTTCGACATTCCTGCATCGCCTCGGGGTCGTACGCCTGAATGCTGGCTCCGGCGCTCCACAGTGATTCCATCAAGTCTCTGCTCGGCGCGGCGCGCATGTCGTCAGTATTGGGTTTGAAGGCCAGTCCCCAGACAGCGATGGTCTTGCCTGCCAATTGCCCCTCCAGAGCTCGTTCGAGCTTTTTGAACAGCGCGGTTTTCTGTCGCTGGTTGATCTCTTCCACAGCCCTGAGTAGTTGCGGGTTGTACCCGACTTCATGGGCTGTGCGACTCAGTGCCTGAATGTCCTTGGGGAAGCAGGAGCCGCCATAGCCGCAACCGGGATAGATGAAGTCATAACCAATGCGCGGATCGCTACCAATGCCGTGGCGGACTTGCTCAATATCCACGTCCAGGCGCTCGGCCAGGTTAGCCATTTCATTCATGAAGCTGATCTTTGTCGCCAGCATTGCGTTGGCGGCGTACTTGGTCAGTTCGGCGGCGCGCAGGCTCATGAACATCAGCTTGTCGTGATTGCGGTTGTAAGGCGCATAGCACTCGCGCATGAGCGTTCTGACACGCTCGGAGTCGGTGCCGATGATGATCCGTGCACCACGGGTGAAGTCCTCGATGGCCGCGCCCTCCTTGAGGAACTCGGGGTTGGAGCAGACATCGAAGGGGATCTGCAGGTCGCGGTTTTCCAGCGTCGTACGAATAGTCTCTGCCACCTTCTCCCCGGTGCCGACCGGAACGGTAGACTTGTTGACCACGGTTTTGCAGGTCTGCATGTGCTGGCCGATGCTTCGCGCGACTGCGAGGACGTATTGCAGGTCAGCGCTGCCGTCCTCATCGGAGGGCGTGCCTACCGCGATGAACAACAGGTCAGCAAAGGCAACGGCTTGTGCGGCATCGGTCGAGAAGAACAGCCTTTGCGCATGCACGTTGCTGCGAATGAGCATGTTCAGGCCGGGCTCATGAATCGGCGTTTCGCCTGATTTGAGTAGCTCTATTCGCTGCTCATCGATGTCCATGCACAGCACGTCATGCCCGACATCGGCAAGGCATGCACTGGCCACCAGACCGACATAGCCTGATCCAAAAACGCTGATCTTCATGAGTCATTACCCTCGGTTTTTTGCGCAGCGTGGTGACGTGCATGAGGGTATCGAGCGCGTGTTACAGCCAGTGCAACCTGATGATTTCGCTTGTCCGGCGATGAATTACGTTGCGCTGAAGGCTCTGGATCAATGCTTTCAGCGTGGTCCTTAATCAGCAGGGGGACTCAAAAAAACGCATAAACAGTCAAGTTATCCGTTGTGTTGGCCGATATGCCCTGTGCACAGGTTGCTCTCAATAAAAATAACAACAGCGTGCATTGGGGAAACACAGACACATCACGGAGAGTTTATGAACAGCAGCTTGGCCAATATCAGCGTCACCATGAAGTTAGCCCTGGGGTTCGGGGCGGTGCTTATATTCACTGCACTGCTTTCACTTCTGGGGTGGACCAGTCTGGATAAGCTGATCTACCGCACCGACAGAATCGGTGACATCGCTGAGCTTTCTGATCGCCTGACGGTATTACGCGTCGCGCGTCTGCAATACATGCTTGCCAATGGCGACGAAGCTGCCGCACAGAAAGTGCAGGCCGCCCTGGA
The DNA here is from genome assembly GCF_032582135.1 of Pseudomonas syringae group sp. J309-1. Lineage (NCBI taxonomy): Bacteria > Pseudomonadati > Pseudomonadota > Gammaproteobacteria > Pseudomonadales > Pseudomonadaceae > Pseudomonas > Pseudomonas syringae group sp. J309-1. Next base: position 77,326 of record NZ_JAWHNU010000013.1, read on the forward strand.
CGACTTCAAGAAGCAACAGCAACTGCTGCTGTCGACCTTCACCAATCCGCTCAACGCCAAAGCCCTTTCTCAGCTCACCGACATCATCAAAAACTACGAGACGTCGCTGGAGCAGATGCGCGGTGGCTATCAGGTCAGCACCAAGGTCCGTGCCGATATGGGCGTGGAGGCCACCAAAGGTGCTCAGTTGATTGCTGCCATCAATGACTCGGTGCTTAAACAGGACCCCTCGAACCCTGAGCGTTCTGACCAATTGCAACTGGTGGCTGACGCCAAAATGGATTTCCAGCTGGTTCGTTATGAAGTGCGCGGTTACACCGGCAACTCGAATGAAAAGACCGAGCAGGCTGCGTTCAGCCAACTGGAAACGTCGATTAAAAACGTCGACAAGCTGAAGACTGTGTTCAATGCGACCTATGGCACCGAAGTGACACAGCTTGAAGCCTCTCTGCGTAACTATCTGACTCTGGTTCAAGCCTACAAAACTGCCAACGATACGATTGTGTCGGCGCGCAAAGACATGACCGCCCAGGGTTACGAGATCGTTAACCTTGGCGAAGAACTCTCCAAAATCCAGCGTAGCCTTGCCGCGCAAGACACCACCAAGGCCCGCAGCATGCAGATCGGCGGTGCTGTGTTGGCCCTGCTGTTGGGTATCTTTGCGGCGATCATCATCACGCGTCAGATCACCCGTCCGTTGCAGCAAACCCTGGAAGTGGTGAACCGCATTGCCTCGGGGGATCTGACTCACACCATCACCATTACCCGTCGCGATGAACTGGGCGTGTTGCAGCAAGGTATTCAGCGCATGGGTGCCACGCTGCGAGATCTGATCAGCGGGATTCGTGATGGCGTGACGCAGATTGCCAGCGCGGCTGAAGAATTGTCCGCCGTCACCGAGCAGACCAGCGCCGGGGTCAACAATCAGAAGATCGAGACCGATCAGGTTGCTACCGCGATGCAGGAAATGTCTGCCACCGTGCACGAAGTTGCGCGCAACGCCGAGCAGGCTTCGGTAGCGGCGGCGAACGCCGACACTCAAGCCCGGGACGGCGACAAAGTGGTGGGCGAGGCCATCACGCAGATCGAAAAACTTGCCAGTGAAGTGCTGCGTTCGAGCGATGCCATGACCTTGCTGGAACAGGAAAGCGACAAGATCGGCAAAGTCATGGACGTGATCAAGGCCGTGGCCGAGCAGACCAACCTGCTGGCGCTCAACGCTGCCATCGAAGCGGCACGTGCCGGTGAAGCAGGGCGAGGTTTCGCGGTGGTTGCCGATGAAGTACGGGGTTTGGCGCAACGCACCCAACAGTCCACTGAAGAGATCGAAAGCCTGATTGCCGGGCTGCAAAACGGTACTCGTCAGGTCTCGCAAATCATGCTCGGCAGCCGCGCCTTGACCGACAACAGCGTTGCCCTGACGCGCAAGGCAGGCACCTCGCTGGAAAGCATCACTCAGACGGTTTCCAGTATTCAGGCCATGAACCAGCAAATCGCCGCAGCGGCTGAGCAGCAAAGCTCGGTGGCTGACGAAATCAGCCGTAGCATTGTCAACGTGCGTGACGTGTGTGAGCAGACGGCGGAAGCCAGTGAAGAGACCGCCGCGTCCAGCGTTGAGTTGGCGCGATTGGGTGGTCAGCTACAGATGATGGTTGGGCACTTCAAGGTTTAACGCTTACACGGTGATCGTCAGCCCGACGATCACCGCGCCCGTCAACAGCGCCGCCAGCCCCAGGCCGAACCATGCCCGCCAGGCGCTGGTGGTGCTGAATACCCAGATGACTATGGCGGTGTAGAGCACGAAACTCAGCAACGTCGCGATCTGCACGACGCTTGCGGGATCGCTGCCTGAGACGCGCGGCAACAACAGCGCCAGCAATGACATCACTAGCGCAGACAAAACATAACCGCCGAGGGTGGCGGCCAGCACCCGGCTGAGAATCATCCAGCGGTAGAGGTGTGTGTGGGTGGTTTTCTTCATTGCACATCACCTGTAGATGCCGCAAATAATTTACGAATTGAAATGCGATTTTATGTGGGAGCTTCTATGTTTGCCCGCAAGCGCTGATACCGGTGGGAGCGAATTCATTCGCGAAGAGTCCGGTACATCCGCAGCTTATGCATCGCTTGAAACACCGCTTTCCCGAATGAATTCGGTCCCACGGGGCAATCATGAGCTTAAGATCAAGGACAATCTGTGGGAGCTGAGCTTGGTCTGGGCGGCATTCCGACGATAAACGAAAACGCGCTATGCCTTTAAGCTGCGTCTCATGCATCGCGGGCAAGCCTCGCTCCCACAGGGAATCGCGTTCCAAATCGATGGGCCGTGAGTAGCTGATTGGCACACATGCATCTGCTGCAGATATCATCTACTTCGCCGCAGCAACAAAACAATCACCAGCATGACTCCAAACCCCAGCGCTACAATCTCAACGCTTCCGCGCTGCCAATCCCCTGTGGCCAGATAACGACCGATATGCTGGCCTGTTGTGCAAAAATTGAGCAGCGGCAGGCATAAGCACAGTATTGCGGCGATGGTCAGTTGCTCGGCCCACGCCTTGCTGACCGGTCGACACAGCGCATGAACCAACGTCACCAGCCAGATCAGCAGGAAGCTGCGAACCTCCCATGTGGCTCGGTCCGCCATATCCACCGGTATGGATCGATTGGCGTAGAAATATCCAATACACGCCACGCCAATGCCTGCAATGCTCGCCACGTTAAACGCTTCGATACAACGGTAAACCCTGGCAGTCGCGGTGCCGAATTCTCGCTGACTCTTGTTGCGTCGCTTGATGGTGAACAGCAGCGTACCGGTCGCCATCATCGCCATGCCCAGCAACCCGCTGACGAAGTACAGCCACTTCATGCCCCAGCCGCCCAACTCGGCAAAGTGCAGTGAACGCAGTACGCCGTAGATCTGATCGCCCAGCGACAGGGTTTCCGGCAGCGGCTTCTGGACCTGCAAAGTCGCGCCCGTTATACCGTCAAACAGCACGCTGGCTTGCGGCGTGAATAGTGTCTGGGAAGGGTGAGCTTCATCGTGGCGACCCATCACCCGGACCGTAGCCTTCTGTGACTCCGGGTTCTGCACCACCAGCATGCGTGCGTCCTGGCCCGTCAAGGTTTGCGCCTGTCGCAGAAGCGAGGGCCAGTCAGTTGCGGTGTTTTCGGTCTTGTCGATAGAGCCTGCTTTTCCCGACAGCTCCGACTGAAATTGACTGTAGGCATCCGGACTGGAACTGTAAGCCGCTTGCAGAGGCCAGGGCATGTAACTGGTATAGAAAACGGCCAGCCCGGTGTAGGCAATCATGATCAGAAAGGGCAGGGTCATGACCGCCGTGGCGTTGTGTGCGTCGAGCCAGGAGCGCAGACCTTTGTCAGGTCTGAAGGTGAAGAAATCCTGGAATATTCGCCGGTGGATCACTACGCCAGACACCAGCGCAACCAGCATGCCCACGGTCAGCCAGCCCACCAGCCAGAAGCCCAGCACCGGCAAATGCAGCATGTAGTGAAACGACATGAAGTGCCGACCGCCTTCGGTTTTCCGTGCGACGCCCTTGGGGAGTATTTCGCCGGTTTTAGCTGACAGCGAAACCTGCTGAAGGGTCGACCCCGAACGCCACGTCAATTGGAGGGCCTGGCCCGGATACTGAGGGAATTCGACCCGCCAGAATCGGGCACCGGTTGCGTGTTCAAGCAGGTAATGCTCGGCATAGCGCGCAGCACCCGAAATGTCACTGGTGGGCGCGTTTTGGTCGGCTGCAACCAGTGGCTGCGCTTCCATCCAGCGCGTGATGGGTTCCCGGAAAACGCTCAACGTGCCGGTCAGGAAAATCGCACACAACAACCATCCACACACCAGCCCGCACCACGTGTGGAGCCACGACATGGACTGGCGGAATTTACCTTTCATAATCTGGTTCGCCGGGGTTCATCAATGCGGCCAAGGCTCTTTTCAAACAATGCAATCTTCCAGGCTAAACCCAATCCTGTAGGAGCTCACCGAGGTTACGAGGCCAGCGATAGCGGTTTGTCTGATACACCGCTATCGCGGCCTCGCGGTGCTCGTGCGCTCCTACAAGTGCAGTGTTCCAGGCTATAGCGCGCTGTGCCTGATCAGAAATCGCCCCGCAGTGTGAACATGTAGCTGCGCGGATCGCCGAACAGGTTCGAGCGGTCGGTGGCCACGGCGGTGGTGTAGTAGCGACGGTCAAACAGGTTTTCGGCGTTCAGCGAAACCTTCCAGTGCTCGTCCAGTTTCCAGCTGGCGCGGGCATCCCAGATGGCGTAGCCCTGGCTGCCGAAATCCAGCCCTTCAACAGCGGCCTTGTAACCAGATTGCGCTGAAACACCGCCACCGATGGTGAGGCGATTCCAGACTCCTGGCAGGTTGTAGCTGGTTTGCAGGCGCAGCATGTGTTTTGGGGTTTCGTAGGCGACTTCGACCTCTGCGGTGTTGCGCAGCAGGTTGTAGGTGTAGCCGCCGAATACTTGCCAGCCCGGAAGTACTTCGCCGCTGGCTTCGATGTCGATGCCTTTGCTGCGCTTGATGGCTCCGTTGATGTAGCAGACGCCGTCGACATCTGTCTCGGTGCAGCCGATGTTTGAAGGGTCTGCGATCGCGACATTTTCCTGCTTGATATAGAACAGGGCCATCGACAGGTTCAGGCGTTTATCAAACAGCTCACCCTTGATGCCTGTTTCATAGTTATCACCTGTCGAGGGTGACAGTGGTGCGCCGCTGGCATCGACATAGTTGCCCTGAGCGTTGAAGATTTCCGCGTAGCTCGCATACCAGGACCAATTGTCGCTGATGTCGTAGATCAAGCCCGTATAGGGCGTTACTTCGCGGGTGACCTTCGAGTTATAGGGAAGGGCGCCACCTTTATCGACATCGTAGGTGTAGTCATACCAACTGGCTCGCGCGCCCAATATCAAACTCAGCTCTTGAGTAAGGCGCAATCGTGTATTGGCATAAACGCCCGAACGCTCTTCGGTCATGTCGATGTCCGTCATCCACGCAGGCCGTGCAGGCTTGTTGAATGCATGGTGATCAACGTTGAAGACATCGGTGGGGATTGTTGGCCTAAAGGTGACCGTCGATTGCTTGGTATTGGCCTCTTGCCGAGACCAAGTGGCACCCACAGTCACTTCATGGGTCAGCCCGAACGCATCGAAGTTACCATTCACATGGCTGTCCAGCCCGGTACTTGCCACCTCATCCCGGCGGAACAACACCCTGCGAAAAGTCGAGCCTGCGTTGGTAACAGGGCTGATTGCGCCCTGAGCATAAGCAACCTGCTGATCAAACCCACCCTCCGAATACGTCATCGACGTCGTGTTGCTCCAGCGATCATTGAAGCGATGCTCAACCTCGGCAAACACCTCGCTCATGTCGCTCTCGTGACGGTTCCAGTCCTGCACCAACGAGGTCGAGCGGGAGATATCCAGCGAGTTGCCATTGCTGTAGCGCGGCAGGCCGTAGATCGAATAGCCGTTGATGACGTTTTCCTGATGACGCAGGCTCAGGGTCAGCGTGGTGTCGTCATTCACATCGGCTTCGACAATCCCGTACATCAATGGCGTGCGGGTGTCGCGCTCGTCAATGTACGAGCCGCTGTCCTCGTAAGCGGTGACCATGCGGCCGCGCACCGTGCCGGTATCATTGAGCTTGCCGCTGGCATCGAGGTCCATGCGGTAGCGGTCCCAGGAGCCTGCGCTGGCCTGCACCGTCAGCTTGTTTTCCGCGGTTGGGCGCTTGCGCACCAGGTTGACCGCACCGCCGGGCTCGCCTGCACCCACCAGCAGGCCGGAAGCACCGCGCAATACCTCGACGCGGTCGTAAATAGCGGTATCAGGTTTCATCCAGCCGGTGATCTGGTAGCCCTGACCCGGCACGCCATCAATCAAAAAACTTTCAGCCAGCAGCGAGAAGCCTCTTGAGGTGTAAACGTGGCCGCCGAAGTTGCGGTACTGGAAAGTAATACCGGGCGTCTGCTCCAGCACCTTGTCGAGGCTGGTGAGTTTCTTGTCGTCCATCAGTTGCCGAGTCATGACGCTGACCGTCTGCGGTGTTTCCCGCAGGCTCAGGTTCAGTTTCGAGGCGGTACTGCTTCCTCCCGTGGTGTAGGAGCCTGTCCCATCGGTGGTCGTTCCGAGTTGGCCCGCCGCATTCACATTAGTGGCGCCCAGCACCATGGCGGAGTCGCCCGAAACCGGCAGTCTTTCCAGCACCACGGTGCGTTCGTCCAGCAGGCGCCAGGTGAAACCGCTGCCCTTTAGCAGCGTGTCCATGGCCTGGCCCAGTGTGTACTTGCCCTGCAGCGCTTTGGTGCGTAGCGCGCCTACATCGCTGGAGTTGAAAATAAGACGGACGTTGGCCTGATCCGCAAGCTGAGTCAGCGCCTGATCCAGGGATTGCTCCGGCAGCTTCAGATCAATACTGGTCGATGTGTCAGCGGCCATCGCAGTGAGCGGCATCAAGGGCAGGCTGCCAGCCATGGTCAACATCAGCGTCAGGGTCAACGTGCGACCGCTGACCGGAGCAAAGAACTTGGAAGGTGCCTGCATTTCAATCGTCCGTATTGAATAGTGGTGGTGACACGACATGAGAATTATTCGCGCCCACCCCAACGACGAATCATCCCCACCAACCTTGCCGTCGATTATTGAAATAATTTTTATTCGCGTGACGCCGATAGATGAAAACCGGCCTGGCGGGAGATATTGATGATAACTGTTCTCAGTTGAGATAGGATGCATGCCTTACCAGCCGGGGCAGTCCGAATGTCTGTTTCACCCAACTCAAATCACTTGCTGACAGTCTTTCAGGAGCATTACAGCGACCTGTTGGCCTTTCTCGCACGTCGTCTGGGGAATGTGGAAAAGGCCGCTGATGTGGCCCAGGACACCTATTTGCGGCTGGCAGGTCTGTCCGATACGGCGCAGATTCTGGAGCCTCGGGCCTTTGTATTTCGGGTGGCGGGCAATCTGGCCATTGACCGTTTACGTCAGGAACAACGGCGCTCCGCATTGCAGGCCGATGACCTGGATGAGGACTTCTGCGACCCGATGGCATCGCCGGAACGCTCGTTTCTGGCGACCGAAGCCGTCGAGCAGCTCGATAAGGCTCTGCACCTTTTGCCAAGCAATGCGCGGCTGGCGTTGTTGCTCAATCGCCTGGAAGGCATGACCCACGCGCAGATCGCTACACGTTTGGGGGTATCGGAAAGCTCGGTGGGCAAATACATTGTCCAGGCCATGCGCCATTGTCGGGATTGGCTACGCCAGTCGGAGTGCATCTAGAATGAGCAAGATGCACTCTCCACTGGCGGCTTCTTTGAGCCCATCACCATGACCGAGCCTATGAACCACGCGATGCCCAACGTTGAGCTGGAAGATCAGGCCATTGAACAATGGGTGCGGCTAACCTCGGGCAGTGCCAGTGAATCGGAGCACGCCGCGTTCGCCCGCTGGCGCCAGCAAAGCCCTGCGCATGAAGCCGCCGCCAGGCTGGCCGAACAGATGTGGCAGGCCATCCCGAAGACCCGGACCGCTGAAGTCTTCGTGCCCCCAGCCCCGCCGCAGCGCCGTCCTTTGCGTTGGGTCGCACTGGCTGCCGGACTGGGCGCGTTGGCGCTGACCAGTTTTACAGAACCTGTTCAGGTCTATTTCGCCGACCACACCACCGCAGTCGGCGAGCGCAAAATGCTCACCCTCGAAGACGGCAGCCAGGTCTGGATGAACAGCGCCACAGCGTTGTCCGTGCATTACTCGGCTAACCGTCGCGACATCAGTCTGCTCAAAGGCGAAGCACTGTTTCAAGTTAGCAAAGACGCCAACCGGCCCTTCGTTGTCCAGGCCTCTGGCGGCAGCGTGCAGGCTGTTGGCACCCGCTTTGATGTCGACCGCCAGAGCCAGCGTGTCCGCGTCGGTGTCACCGAAGGTGAAGTCAAAGTCTCTTCGGGCGGCGAAGCCGTCCCGCTGAAAGTGGCCCAGCAACTCGAGTTCGAAAGCGGCTTCCCTCCGTCCACCACCAGCCCCCTGGACACCACCACCGCGGCCGCCTGGCAACGCGGCAAACTGATCTTCAACAGCCGCCCGCTGACCGAAGTCTTCGCCGACATCGAACGCTACATGCCCGGCTCACTGATCGTCGCTGGCACCTTGCCCGACACCGCCGTCAGCGGCGTATTCAACCTCGACGACGTACCCGGCATGCTCAACGTGCTGTCCCAAACCCAGCCCGTGCGGATCTATCAACTGCCTTGGTTGACCGTGGTGATGAATGGCGAGGCGGTGAAAGAGGGGAAGGCCGGGATTTAGCCCTGGCTGATACCGGAATCTAAGCTGAACACTGAACCCCTGTGGGAGCGAGGCTTGCCCGCGATAAGGACACCGCAAATATCAGGTGTATCGCGTCTAGCCTCATCGCGGGCAAGCCTCGCTCCCACAAGGGAAGGGGCTAGTATTCCATTCAGTAGTTGACGGGCCATCACGATCAACCATCGGCCTGTCGCTTCGCCTTGTAAGAAACGTCCGTCAGCCTTTTACGTAATCCACTACGCCTCCCATAAACCCTCTCCCCGAACGCGCCTGCTCACTCCCGCTAATTTCTCCCTCCGATAGATGCTGACGTACCGGTCACCTGCTGGCTCAGCATCTGCTTCTGGAAGAACTAACGGTTGGAGTAAGCCATGCAGCGCATACAAGAATTACGCACCACCTTAGGCGTGCCGATGGCCGATTTTGCCAAGGCACTGGGCGTGTCCGAACAGGTTGTCGGGCAGTGGGAAAGCGGCGAGGCGGAGCCTGGTGTTCCAGCCTTGAGAGATATCGCCACGCTGCTGGGCACCAACGTTGATGACTTGATGGACTTCGCCACCAGTGGCCGAAGAATCACCTCCCAGCACTGGGTGCCGGGCGACGATGCCATCTTTGACGGCTTCTGGGGCCGCATGGGTTTGCTGCTTCCCGGCGAAACCAATTGCAGTTGGTATCCCGTTACTTTCGCGGAATATTCCCAGATTACCGACTCGCTGAGCATTGAGCATGCAGAGCCACAGTGGTTGGTGGTCAGCACCCTTAACAACCGAAAGCTGCTGATCAATCCCGCGTTGATCCGACGCATCCGCCTGCTCGACGACGCCGCAGACCGCCCGGAAGACGACGCCTGGCAACTCGGCTGGGACAGCGAACAAGGCCTGACACCGGAGCTCTATCGCGCACTTGGTGAATACTTCACCGACGAACTTGCGTTCGACACCAACAACTCACCGGTGGCCCAGCAGGTGATTCATACGCTGATCGCCCAACACGATCTGACCAGCGCGAAAGTCATGCACTTGATCAGCGATACCCACGTCCATCTCGCAAGCGGCACAACCGCCAACGTGCGCGCCGCCAACGCCGACATCTACAACCTCGTGCTGGACGCCTACGCGGGCATGCCGCTCGGTATCAGCTTGAGCACAAGGGATTCGGAAGAAGAAAACCACTTCTCGCCGTCGCAAGTGGCGTTGGTGGATATCCCGCTGCTTCAGTATCAGACGGCGGAGATTGAGGCATCGGCGGAGATGGAGGGCGTCTGATAACGCTGACATAGGACCGGCTAAAGCGGGTCTTACGGTTTGCGCAGATCCTGTGGGAGCGAGGCTTGCCCGCGATGAACGATAACGCGGAATATCCGCCTGTTTGCGTCGTCTTGGTCGCGGGCTAATCAATCTCTCCCTCTAAAGCGGCTAATCACGAACGCCCCGCAACTCTTGTCCATACCCAAAACCCCAGCGCCACAACACTAATCGAGCACCCCAACAAACACACCGCCACCCAGCCCCAACGTGCATAAACCTGGGTGGCCGCAACCGCCCCTAGTGCACTACCAAGCGAGTAAAAGCACATATAAGCGCCAACCAGCCGACTTTGCGCATCGGGCCTCGCCGCAAATATCAGACTCTGATTAGTGACATGCACCGCCTGAACCGCGAAATCCAGAACGACCACTCCGACAATCAGCGCGAGCAATGATGTTTCCGCGAACGCGATAGGCACCCAGGACAGCGCCAGCAATGCCAAAGCAATCCCCGTAATGCGCTGTGCCAAACCCTGATCGGCCCAGCGACCAGCCCTCGATGCCGCCAAGGCACCGGCTATCCCCGCGAGGCCAAACAAGCCAATCTGCGTATGCGAAAGACTCAACGGCGGCGCACTCAGCGGCAACACCATCGCCGTCCACAAGACACTGAACGCAGCAAAGATCAGCAGCGCAAAAACACCCCTGATCCTTAAAACCGGCTCGGTGACAAAAAGTGTGAACGTCGACAGCAGAAGCGCCCAATACGAGCTTGCAACACGCGGCAAGCTTTTGCTTGGGATAGCCCTCCACAGCACAACGGCCAGGGTCAGCATCAACCCCGCGGAAACAAAATAAACCGCCCGCCACCCGGCCAGATCAGCAATAAGCCCTGATGTAAAACGCGCAAGCAGGATGCCCAAGACAATCCCGCTCGTTACCGTGCCAACGGCCTGCCCGCGTCGTGATGGCGTCGCCAGCGCAGCGACATAAGCCACGACCACTTGAACAACCACCGCCATCAAACCGACCAAAATCATCGCCCCCAGCAAGGCCGACCATTGCTGAGCAGACCCGACCACTATCAACGCAACAGCCGACAGCAACACTTGAGTCAGGATCAAAGTCTTGCGATTAATCAGATCGCCCAGCGGCACGATGAAAATCAAACCCACGCCGTAGCCAACCTGAGTGGCGGTGACCACAATGCCGATCATGCCCGGGTCGACACCGAGACTCTGAGCCATGGAGTCGAGCAAAGGCTGAGCAAAATAGACATTGGCCACGGCCAGTGCGCAGGTGATCGACAACAGTAGCGTCAGCGCTGGAGATAGCTCGGGAGTGCTCGCCGACCGGATTTCACAAGATTCGAGCTCGATTGCTGCATTGATAGTGGAGGCCATGGATCCATCCTTGATGCTGATTCCGGTTTCAATTAAAAACCACTTCATTGATTTCTACCAAGGCCGGTTTTAATCTGCAACCAGTTTTTCATGGCGTTGCTGCTGGCGAGACTTCCTCTGATGGTTGATCGGGAATCCAAAATGGCGAATCATTCAACTGTCCAAGGCGACGAATGCCCAGTGGCAAGAACCCTGGAAGCCATCGGCGATCGCTGGTCGCTGCTCATCATCCGCGACGCCTTCGACAACGTTCGACGGTTCGGCGAGTTTCAGAAAAACCTCGGCATGGCCAAAAACATCCTCGCCGCACGCCTGAAAACCCTCGTCGAACTGCAAATCCTCGAAATCCACCCCGCCTCAGACGGCAGCGCTTACAAGGAATACATCCTCACTGAGCGCGGCCGTGCGGTTTTTCCCATCGTCGTCTCGATGCGCCAATGGGGAGAACAGCACCTATTCCAGACTGGCGAAGTGCATTCGGTGCTGCTGGATAAAGCGCGTGAGCAGCCGGTGGTTGCGTTGGAGGTTCGGTCTGCAGAAGGGCGACTGCTTGGGCCGGAGGATTGTCAGCGGGGGCGGGTGGTTAAGGGGGCGAAATAGTGGGAAGACTGCTCATCGACGCAGTTCACCCCGACCCGGACAAAAGCACGCTATAGCGTGTGGTCATCCGGGCGGCAGCATTGAAAAATGGCTCGCAATTACGTAAGGACTCGAGCCATTTATGAACTGCAATGAATCCGCTTCACCTCCTGAAACGCTGAACAAGCTCCAAGTCGTCAGCGCTATGTACGACTATCTGATGACAAGCTGGGAAGACCTCCCGGATGAAAACAAAGGCGCCCTGGGTTTTGATTTTGTCGTCGGCAGCGAAGCAGAGGAGGCTGCGCTGAATTACTTGGCCCGGCTGTTCATGGAATACGCGGATTTGTCGTTTCGACGTGCTTTGGTCGCCAGGCGGAGAAGGGTAGGTCTGGATGCTTATTCAGACTCCGTATTTGCCGGTTGATTAGTTGTCATTGGGGCATACCGTAAGTCTCAATCCACACATAGCCAAACGCTTACATGCGATAGAGAAAAACTGCCATTTGCAGACCTGCCCGACAGGCATAGTCTTGTATTCAACCACTGACGAGCAGGAAGCCCGTCAGGATCAAGGATGATCGACCATGAAAGGATACTGCCGACAGGGAGTTGGAATGGTAGTGGACAAAAAACCCGCTTCGGCGGGTTTTTTATTGGGGGTCGGAAAGTGGGTGTCGAGGGTACGCAAGGCTTAGCTCCTAAAAGGGAGAGCGGCGACATGGCGAATACTCGATTTTGGTGTGTTTTACTCGTAATTATTGTATTTTTTTTAGAGTCGAGATGAACAGGTTAAAAGAGCTACGTAAGGCCCTCGGAATAAGTTAATGAGGCGATGGCAGAGCTGGAGGGTTAAAAAAGCGGACTCCGGCGCTGCGCTATGTACTTGTGCGCCTAGCAGCTGTCCTCTGTGAAGTAATCGCGGTCCAACTGCCGCACTTCATGCAGCGATCAAGAATCCACCGTACCTGCGGCCGGGTCCTGAATGGCTTCACCGGGCTGAGGGTTGATCTTGAACGCTCAGGCAACTGATGTCGTCAGCCGTGGGCGGCGTTATCAGGTTGCCGTTGCGTAAAAAAGTCAGTTGTTCCTGCGGGCTGAGGCCGGCCCAGAAGCCGTCGCTGGCCAGCAGCCAATGTTGGTTAGCTGTGATAGGCCAATGCTTGATTTCGGGATTGCTTTCACGCCGCGCGCTGAAACAGCGGGTTAACTGATGGCGCGATAAATTTTGTGCAATCGTTTCATGAGCCAGGTCGCCTTGCCAATTAGCGGCGCAGTGCACGTTACTCAGCCAATTAATACTGCCGTTCTGCTCTATCAAGCCAAGACAGCAATCGCCTTCATGGATGCTGAACGCCGCGTCAGTAAGCAGGCAAAGCACCATATAGCTGCATGCTGCGCAAGGGTAAGCGTCACGCAGTGCCTCATGGCTGTCGGTGATTATCTGCAGTAGTGCTTTGGCCGTTTGTTCTGAGTCCATCCCGGTCAGTTGCAGGAGGCTGAAGTCTTCTGCGAGCTTTGCAAGCAGGGCATTGGCGAGTTCGCCACTGTAAGGATGGCTGCTACTCCCGTCGGCGATCATGTAGAGGCTGGCATGGGCTTGCTCGACATGGGCGAGAGCATCGCGGTTGTCGGCTGTCATAGTGCCGGTCTGAGTGTGACATTGCACGGTTGCACGCATTTAAGCGGTCACCTGGGCGATGTGACGCAAGCGCTGCCAGATGATTTGCTCACGCTCTTCATCACCGCGTGCGGCGTCCTGTACCAAATAGCCGAAATCGTTGTTGCCCAGCAGTGCCTTCAGTGTTTGTGCCAAGTAGGCGTGGAGGTCTGGTGGAGCGGCGTCTACTTCTTGCAGCAGCTCTTCGCGTCCGTTCACCAGATTGAGGATGTCCTCAAGGTCCTGACTCCCTAGCGGATTCAGCGCGCCGCGTCCGGCATAGGCTTCCAGTTTGCTGCCGAGAAAGTAGGGCGGTGTGAACAAGCGTATGCGGCAGCCGCTTGGTAACTCGTGCCATTGCGCGCTGGCCAGGCCGTCTTTAAACCAGCGGTTATTGCAGCCCAACAGATTGGCGGTCTCTGGGTCTTCGGGCATAAAGTCGACTTTCAGTTCGCCGAGGCGCATGCGGCAGATAACGTTATCTTGCGGTGATTGCTTGAAGCCTTTTTGCCGAAGTTGTTCGACAAGCTGTTGCCATCCGGCATAGCCAGTCAGATGGACTACCAAGTCGACATCATCTGTGTAGCGCACTTCCTCCTGACTGAACTCGTCAGTAAGAAGTAAGGCGGTGGTACAGCCGCCCACAAAGGCTACCTGTTGGCAGAGCTCTTGGCCGAGCGCTTGGGCAACCACTTCCAGCATCTGAATGTTTTGGCTGCGACTCATGCTTGCAGCACCTTACTGCGCAGTATCTCGTTGGCGAGATTGGCTTCCCTTGCGCTACCCAGACGAATGGCATCTATAAGGGCCAAGTATTCATAAAGGCGTGAGTCTTTCTTCACAGCGCCAGGCACTGTTTTGAATAGGGGGGTGATGGATTGTCCCTTACGATTACCGAAGGCGTCTGGCCAGACATGTATCAAATCGCCGCCGCTCATCAACTTGTCCTTTAGCACCGGAGCGGAAAAGCTTGTAGGAATGCCCCGGACAATCTCTGCCGGTTTGACGGGGAACACATAGCGCAAACCATGCTCGATAAAGCTCAGCAGGGCTTTGCTATTGACCCGAGGTAACTGGGTGTTGGGGTCTACGCGCAGTAATCCGATTTGCTGGCAGCGCTTTAAAGCCGAAGCAATTTCGGTTTTGCTGATGCCTAACGATGCTTGCAGCGCTCGAACGGAGTAACTGTCGTTATGAACTGGAGGGTCCTGCTCGGAGTGATCTTCCCAGCCTTGCCATTCGCGGGATGAGTTGACATCACCTAGCTTGATCAGCTCCTCAGTTTCACTGTCGAGCTTCCTTTGCTCACGTTCGCGCTGCTCAAGGCAAATCAGCTTGATCAACAGCAAAACATCTTGACTCTTCATGGCGCTCTCAGTTAGTGACTGTCCTTTGTCCTAGGACTGAGGACAGTTTAAGTGCTTGTGCATAGTGTCTGTCAATTGCTTAGCTGACCGCCTGCCACAAGTTGTCGTTCAAGGCATACAGCACCTGATCCAGTTTCCCGCCAAGATTACGGTCCAGACCTTTTAGGCCTCCATCGTTCCTGAAAAAAGACAACCCCCCCTTCCATACGGTTTTTCGATAACAAGCAGTTCAGTCAATCCGCCAGCCAGGCTTCTCGCCACGCCAACAGGTGTTCTTCCCTGAGCATCCAGTTATCGAGTACCAGGCTGCGCAGGGCATCTCCGGCCCCGGCGCTGGCGTCGGGTTCAGCGAGATGTTCGCGAATAGCGGCAATCCAGTCTTTTGGTTTGTTCCTTACCCGGGTCACCGGCAAGTCGCCGCGATAACAAATGATGTCCGAGCAGATCACCGGGAAGCCACAGGCGCCGTATTCCAATAACCGTAAATTGCTTTTGCATGCGTTGAAAAAATTGTCTTCCAGAGGTGCCAACGCCAGGTCCAGGTTTAAGCCGGCCAGGTATGCCGGGTACTTCTCGATACTCACACCCCTATGAAACTCGTGGACATAGGGAAGCAGTGCCGGTGGACACATGCCCATAAACACCCATTCCACTTCCCCTGCCAGTTCACGAACTACTTCGGCAATGACTTGCAAGTCATCGCGGTGGCTCGAGCCACCTGCCCAGCCGACCCGCGGCTTGCGGCCTTGTTGGCGATGGGCGATCAGGCCGCTCCACCACTGGCTGGGCAGGCGGTTCTCTACCACGCGAATGTCGGCGTTAAAACCCTTCAGCGCATTTGCCAGTGGCTGGGTCGACACCACTAACCGGTCGCACAGCCCCACGCCTTTTTTCAGGCGCTTGGCGATGTCTTTGGGAAGCTGTTCGCGGGTTCCGTTGCCGGTGGGCACGTCGAGAATGTAGTCATCCAGCTCGTAAACCTTGAAGGCCTTGGAGAATGCCTTGGCGTCCTGGATCATTTCCAGCTGAGGCGTCGTGAATTGTCGCTGGAAAATGATCGTGTCCGGCGCCAGGCGCTCCAGTTCTACCGGTTGACGCAGCCAGTCGCTCACCGCGCCCTCGACCAGCTGCGCGGCTTTCAGGGCAGCGAAAGGCTGGCGCACCCGATAATGTCCGCTGCCGAAAGAGTCGCCGGGGTAGCACAGCGCATAAGGCAACGGGTGACTGGCGAACGGTTGCCAGTCGCCCTCGCTACGGAGTTCGTGCGCGAAACCGCTGCCTTCCAGGGTGAGGTTGCGGTTGTAGGCCGGGTCGTTGGCGAGCAGCGGCAGCCAGCGCTGGTACATCACCGATTGCTCGCGTTTGAAGCGTTCTCGCTTGGCCTCCAGCTTGGTCGTGTCGACCTTGTTCTGGCTCACGTTGGCTTCATGCAAAAGCACCGCATAAGGCGTCCAGACAATCAGTTGCCCGGCCCTGCCGACTTTCAGGCACAGGTCTACGTCGTTATAGGAAACTGCCAGGCTAGCCTCGTCCATTCCGCCCACCTGGCGGTACAGCTCGGTGCGGATCATCAGACAGGCAGCGGTCACCGCGCTGTAGTTCTGGTCAACCTGCAAACGGTGAAGGTAGCCATTGGACTGCATGGGGTCGCCGACGAATGGGTGGTCTGCCACGCCGCGCAACCCGAGTACCACGCCTCCATGCTGGATAGTCCCGTCGAGGAATAATAATTTGGCGCCGACTATCCCCACTTCCGGCCGCTGAGCGTGATGGAGCATCGCGCCAAGCCAGTCCCCGTCAATGACGGCGGTGTCATTGTTGAGCAGCACCAGGTAATCGCCCCGTGCCTGGCTGACGGCAAAGTTGTTGATTGCCGAATAGTTGAAAGGGTGAGGGTAACGCAGGATACGCACCTTGGCGTCGTTCAGGCGCTCCATACCCGTTAACCAATCCTGGGCTTCGGCGGTCTCACTGTTGTTGTCGACGATGATCAGTTCGTAGTTCGTGTAGCGGGTTTTCTCCATTAAGCTTTCGATGCAGCGCATCAGCATCGGCAGCTGATCTTTTGTGGGGATCACAATGGACACCAACGGCTGCCCGGCGTGTTGGTAAACGACCCGGTTGGCCATCGGCAAGGGGCCTGCGTGCAGTTCATGAGCCACGCCCAGACGCTGCAAGTGCGCCTCGACGATTGCCGCGGAGTGCGCGATGACCTGGCCTTCGCCGAGCCACTGGCCGAAGTTGATTACCTGGTGTACCAGCACTTCAGCGAGATGCCCGACGGTGCCTAGCCCATGAGTTTCAACTAGCCGATAGAGCAAGTCATGGGGCGCCAGTTCGGCGAAGGCGGGATCGAAGCCATTGGCACCTAGCGCGGCCTCGCGACTGAAGGCCAGGGCTCGACCGACATACGGATAACTTCGCAACAGGTCCAGGTTCAGATCCGGCTTGAATACCGGATTCTGGCATCCAGTTGCGGTCAGCGAGTCTTCATCGCTATAGCAAACGCTGACGCCGGGGTTCAAGGCGATGCCCTCGGCGAGCAACAGCAGCGCGTGGGGGGCGAGTTGGTCGCCGCCCCGCAGCAGGTAGCACCAGTCGGTCTGGATGTCCTGCAGCAGCTCGTTGAGCTGGCTCGGCCAGGACTCCGCCAGCGGTAGCCAGACCAGATTGTCGGTCGGCGTCACCCCTACCGGTTCGGCATTGGACAGCACTACAATGGCCGCCGCCCCGTAAAGCTGGCGGTCGATGCTTTCCAGACTGGAACGCAACAGCGCAATGTCACCGGTGGTATCCGTCAATACCAACAACACATCCGGTTGACTCGGCCAACTCGCAAGTCGCGCCGGCAAACCTTCGAACTCCGCGGCAGTCAGTTGCCGGGTGTCCAGCCAGCGCCGATACAGGTTGATATTGCGCTGCTGTTTGCCGAGATCCGCCAGCACGCCGAAAAAGCGTTCAAAGGCGTGTGCCAGTGTGCCGTTGAGCTGACCACGCTCGGTTTCGAAATCTTTGCCTGTCAGTTGTATCCTTTCCAGGGGGGACAACGCTTCGGTGCGCACGAAGAACATGGCGCCGGCAAAAAAATCCGCCTCATTGATTCGTTGTTGATCAATGCCGGCACGTTCGGCCAGGGTGACCAGGTGCGTGCGTTCGCTTTCATCGAGGTTTTTGATGACCGGCAGCCGGTACTTATCGATGCCAAGCATTGGATGGTGCGCCGGGTCGGCAAGGTATTCTACCGATCGGCGGAAGCGTACCGGGCTTAGCAGATCATCGAAAAGGTCATGGGCGGAGGAGTTAGTCACGCCCAAGTGCACCGTGCGCCTGGTGTGCAGCTTGATCAGTGTGTGGATATTATCGGCACGTAAAAACGGCAGCACCCGCAGGAATGGTAAAACATCCCTCCCGTGATCGGGCACCCGGTACAGCGAATAACTCAGCCCGCTGGCCGCTAACTGGGTACGTACCGTATCGTCACGGCCGGTCACGCAAGTTACGTAGAGGTGCAGGCGTTCTTGCAGGTGAATCAAACGGACCAAAATGTCTCGCAGCACATCGGGCTGGCAGACATGAATGACCACGCCAACTGGCGGCTCACCGTTTTCGAGAGAGGGATGCTCCATGACCAGCACTTCAAGCTCCTCGATCAACGGGTCATTACGCCGCGTACGATCTTGCATACCTTTCCCTCTAGCGTCTCAATGAGTAAATAGCCGAAAAACAACGCTATAGCCCGATTGCAACCTGCTGAGTTCTTCATGTCAATGAAGTTATCGTCCGGGTCGAGATAGGGGG
This sequence comes from Pseudomonas syringae group sp. J309-1, assembly GCF_032582135.1. Taxonomy (NCBI): domain Bacteria; kingdom Pseudomonadati; phylum Pseudomonadota; class Gammaproteobacteria; order Pseudomonadales; family Pseudomonadaceae; genus Pseudomonas; species Pseudomonas syringae group sp. J309-1. Next base: position 95,707 of record NZ_JAWHNU010000013.1, read on the forward strand.
CGTGATAGAGGCTGATCAGAAATAGTTGGCGGGTAAGGTGGGTCGCGCAATTGCCAGGCAGATATTCCTGTGCGTCCTCGGCAACGGCCGTCATGGCGGTGAGGACCATCTGACACATGAATGCCTGAAACTCCCGAATAGCCAAGCTATCAGGAGAGATTCTTGGATGGGGCAGGGTTATTCGTAAGAAATTAAAAAGCCGGCTTGTGGCCGGCTTCTCAAGGACGAACTTGGTTTGTTTTTGGCAAACCGTGCTCGCCTTTAACAGGTGCGCTCAGCGAGTGGCGCTAATTTGGATGGTGACGCTGACCAGCTTTGAGTCTGGGCGTAACCGTCGGCGTCGAGGCGTTGTGTGCTTCGGGCCGGGATGGCGCAGAGGATACTGATGTTCGCGGCGCTTGCCCAGTCTTGAAACACTTTGACTTGGCATTGTGGATTTCAGGTTGACAGCGTCCAGCCTTGTCGTCGGAATGCCGCCCAGACCAAGCCTCGCCCACAGAGTCGCAATCATCCCGACAGGCATGCGAGGTAATCTCAGGAGGGTCACGGTCCTGTGGGAGTGGTCCCGGTATCCCTGACACCGCGCTGTCGCGCAGCAAACGGGTGACCTGTAGGAGCCAACTTGTTGGCGAGACGTCGGACCCGCATCGTCAGAAATTCCGCTTCGCCAACAAGTTAGCTCCTACAAGGTCCGCGTTTCAAATCCATTATTGGAGTGATGTTTGATAGGAGCCGAGCTTGCTCGCGATAAACGATAACGCGGTATGACTTCAAACCGCAGCGCTACTATCGCGAGCAAGCTCAGCTCCCATAGGTTTGCTGGCAAGTCGGATTGCCGCCTGCTCGCTCCAACAGATCACCACCCTCACCGAAACGCTATCCCATGCCGCCGCGTGTTCAGCGTCGACCACCAGAACACCCAGCCCAGTACGCGGATGCCTTGCTGCTCGATCTGTTCGGCTGAGAACAGTTCGTCTGGGTATTCGGCGCTGTTGTGGCTGCGCAGGCGCAGGCCGTTGCCGGGTAGGCGGTAGAGGTATTTCACGCGCAGCATGCCGCCGTGTTCCAGGGCGTACATTTCGCCGTCGATGATTCGGGTCAGGCCGCGGTCGATGCCGAGTACGGAGCCGTCCTGGATCTTGTCGGCCATGCTATTGCCGATCATGGCGACGCAGATGGCGTTGTCGATGTTGATATTCATGCTTTGCAGCACATGCAGCGGCAGGCGGATTTTCTTGCCGGGGGCTTCAGCGATAAGGGTGTCGCCGGTGTCCGATTCGGTTTCCTTATAGACCGGCACTTCCACGTCGCTGCGCAGCGAGCTGCGGTTGGCGTGGCGGGACGCGCCGCTGTCGCCGCCATTGTTTTCATTGGCCGAGTCGCACGGATGCTTGGGGCCTTCGCCCGTGCGCAGCCACCGTGCGTTGACGGTTAACAGTTCAGCCACTTCGTCCAGACGGGCCATGGGGATGCCCCGCTTGAACCAGTTGTTCACATGCTGAGGCGTGACCTTCCGGTTGGCGGCGAAGTCCGTGGCTGAGAGGTGGCACTCCCGCAGGAGGGCGCGTAGTCGATCACCTGATGTATTCATGACCCCGAGTTTACGGCGCTCGTTAGCGGGTTTAAATAAACGAGGTGTTCAAATGAGCGGTGTGTCTAATTGTCCTGCGAGCCCCGGGATTACAGGGTTTGACGGGTTTTGTAGGGGGCTTCTGTCATTGGCTGGCGGCAGGTAAACAGTGCAGGTTTTGCCCGGCGCGCACTGACAGGCGTGGAGGTCTGTTTATTGGGTTTAACGGGGGAGTTGTTTGTTTGGCGCGTGTTTACTGAAAAAACTGATTGTTTTCGCAGAACGATCAATCGGCATGGATGTTTGCCGGGAGCGTTTTAAAGAAGAGGAGGTTTTGCGAGGGATGTTAACGGAGCATCTGTTGCAGATGCTCCGTTGGCGATGCAGCAATCGATCAGCCTTTGTAGGCAGCAACCGATTTGGTGATCTCGGCACGGGCGGCGTCTGCGTTGCCCCAGCCTTCGATTTTCACCCATTTGCCTTTCTCGAGATCTTTATAGTTCTCGAAGAAGTGCTTGATCTGCTCCAGCAGCAGTGGAGGCAGGTCGGTGTATTCCTTCACGTCGACGTACAGCTGGGACAGCTTGTCGTGTGGGACTGCGATGACTTTGGCATCGCCGCCGCCGTCGTCGGTCATGTGCAGGATGCCGACTGGACGGGCGCGGATAACCGAACCTGGGGTAACCGGGTAAGGGGTTACAACCAGCACGTCGAGGGGGTCACCGTCGTCAGCCAGGGTGTTCGGGATGAAACCGTAGTTGGCCGGGTAGAACATCGGCGTCGCCATGAAACGGTCAACGAACAGGCAATCGGAATCTTTGTCGATTTCGTATTTGATCGGCGCGTGGTTGGCCGGAATTTCGATCGCGACGTAGATGTCGTTCGGCAGGTCTTTACCCGCCGGAATCTTGCTGTAGCTCATTGGGCATTGCCCCCCTTGATTGACCAGACGGCTTTGGCTGGTTACGCCAAAAAGTGGGCCGGATTATAGGCATATTCTGTTGGTGTTGCCACGCGTGGCAGCCTGCAGGGGTTAGTCCTGATTCTGGTAGGAAGGTTCATCACGCTGCAGGTTTTGCAGGCGGTTGAGCGGGTCCTGGCGATAGAAGGCTTTGAGCTGCTGATAGACCGCCGGGTGAGCATCAACCAATAGATCCGGTGCGCAGAAGAAGTATTCGCTGGTCACGGCGAAAAACTCCGCCGGGTCTTCGGCGGCGTAGGGGTCGATGGCGGTTTCGATGTCCGGATCTGCATCGAGCTGGCGGTTCATGTCGTCGTAGGCGTGCTGCATGACGCTGGCCCACTGGCTGACCTGCATGTCGCTATGCAGCGGCGGCAGGCCGTTGGCGTCGCCGTTGAGCATGTCGAGTTTGTGCGCCAGTTCGTGTATCACCAGATTGTACGGCTCCCAGTTGCCACTGGACATCACGCCGGGCAGGGCAAGGATCACCGGGCCTTGCTGCCAGGCTTCGCCGCTGTGCTCGCCGTCCCATTCGTGTTCGATACCGCTGGGATCGCGATGGCGCTGCGGGCTGACGAAGTCGTCGGGGTAGATCACCAGTTCGTGAAAGCCCTGATACCAGTTCAGGTCGCCCAGGTTGAGCAATGGCAGTTGCGCCTGGGCGGCGAGATGCAGGCGCTGTTCGTCACTGAGTTCAACGCCCGGCAGGCAGTTGATGTGCTTGTCTTGCAGGAACAGCACGCTGTTTTCCCGCAGCAGGGCGTCTTGCTCGGCGCTCAGTCCATCGAGGATTGGCAAACCCTGACGCACTCGCTGCCACAGCTCGGCGGCAACGGGGCTTTTGGCCAGCCTGCGTTGCCGACGCCATTGGCTTAACGACCACATCCCCTAGCGGGCGTCCGCCGAGCGAGTCATACGACCGCGAACCACGCTGATGATCATCGGCAGCAGCGAGATCACGATGATCGCCAGCACCAATACCGACAGGTTCTTCTTGATGAACGGTACGTTGCCAAAGAAGTAGCCGAGGGTGACCAGGCTGCCGACCCACAACACCGAGCCCAGCACACTGAAGCCGAGGAAGCGCGGGTAATGCATTTTGCCGACGCCAGCGACGAAGGGCGCAAAGGTGCGAATGATCGGCAGGAAGCGCGCGAGGGTGACGGTCTTGCCGCCATGTCGGTCGTAGAACTCGTGGGTGCGGACCAGATAGTCGCGGCGGAAAATCTTCGAGTTAGAGTTCTGGAAGAGTTTTTCCCCTACGGTGCGGCCAATGATGTAGTTGGTGCTGTCACCAAGGATCGCCGCCGCCATCAGCAGGCATGCCAGCAATACAGGATCCATGGCGCCACCGGCGGCTACCGCACCAGCAATGAACAGCAACGAATCACCCGGCAGGAACGGCATGACCACCAGACCGGTTTCGCAAAAAATCACCAGAAACAGGATCGCGTAGACCCACGTGCCGTAGTTGGTTACGAGTAAATCGAGGTACACATCCAAGTGCAGAATCAGGTCGAGCGGGTTGAAATCCATGTATGGCACCAATAGCGGAGACCCAGACCGGGTCACGTGCGGAAGTAACTACTGAGGAGGTTGCGGCGGGATTATAGAAGCAGAATGGGTGGGGAGGGGGATTGGGTTCTCAGGATCAGTTGTATTCGCGGCAATCATGCAGATCCCGCGCTGTCGTGTGGCGAGTAAGTAGTCTGTAGGAGCTGCCGAAGGCTGCGATGGCTGCGTGTCAGGATAAATGCTTCGCAGCCTTCGGCAGCTCCTACGGAATTGCGGCGTTTCAATCCTCACTGATCGGCAGAACGTAATTCTTGAACTGGGTGTCTTCGCGAAACCCGATGGATTCGTAGACCTTTTGCGCCACTTCGTTATTGCTGCTGGTCGATACGCGCATGCGGACGGCTTGGGTGTCTTTGGCCATTTTCTTTGCGGTGCGCATCAGGTGGTCGGCCACCAGTTGGCGACGGGCATCTTCGGCCACATAGATATCGTTGAGGATCCACACGCGTTTCAGCGACAGCGATGAGTAGCTCGGATAAAGCTGACAAAAGCCCATCAGCTTTTTGTCATCGTCGGCAGCCAGCGCCAGGTAGATCACTGATTCATCCCGGCTCAGGCGTTTTTCGAGGAAGGCGCGGGACGAATCCGGAAACGGCAGTTCGCCATAGAACTCGCGGTATTTGACGAATAGCGGGGCTAGCAGGTCCAGGTGTTCCAGTGTGGCTTTAACGATCCGCATGGTTGGGCCTCAACTTCTCGATGACAAATATTCCACAGGCTTGCCGCCCGATGCTGCCGAATGAGTTTAGAAAGCGCAATCTAATGCTCAGTCCGATGGCCCTGCCAGTAGAAAGTTGCCTTTCGTGTTCAGTGGCTCATCGGATTCCAGGCTGTTGAGTTGCGCGTCGTCCTTGAGATTGACCCCGGATAAACCCCGTGTGCAGGCCTCCCGCATCAAGTAAAGCAGACGATGCGCGGCCATTGCGTAACTCAGCCCTTCAAGTCGTACATTCGAGATGCAATTGCGGTGCGCGTCATTGAGACCGACTTTGGGGGCGTAGGTGAAATAAAGGCCCAGACTGTCCGGCGAGCTGAGGCCGGGGCGTTCGCCGATCAGGATCACTGACATTTTTGCCCCGAGCAATTCGCCGATTTCGTCAGCAATCGCGACCCGGCCTTGTTCCACAAGAATCACCGGTGAAAGCGTCCAGCCTTCGGCGCTGGCCAATTCCTCCATGCGCGCCAGAAACGGCACGGTGTGGCGATGCACGGCCAATGCAGACAAACCATCGGCGACCACTACAGCCACATCAATCCCGCCGGGATGTGCCGCTGCGTAATCGCGAAGGGTTTGCGCGGAAGCCTCGTCCAGACGACGGCCCTTGTCCGGGCGTTGCAGGTAGCTGTCGCGGTCGGTTGCGGCGCTGTGTAAATGCAGGGTCTCGCGATTTTTAGCGGTCAATTGTTCGCTGAGCGCTGCGTGATCGAACGGCAAATGCACGGCATCCCGAGCCTGCGCGTGGGCAAACTGGAAATCCAGTTGCGCACTGGTGGGTAGGCTGGTGCCGGTGCGACCCAGGGCGATTCGCGCGGGGGTGAGGCGGCGCAGTTCCAGCCACGGGTTTGGCGTGTTGTCGGGTTTGCTTTCGGGGAGATCGTCCATCAACTCGTCACTCATGCCAGATGTGCCAAGGCGTTGCGAAAGGCGGGCGGCAGGCTGTCACCGAAGCGTATACGGCCATCGGCCTGGGTGAAGATGCCCATTTTTTCCAGCCAGGCTTCGTATTCCGGTGCTGCACGCAGGCCCAGTGTTTGCCGGGCGTAGAGTGCGTCGTGGAACGAGGTCGTCTGGTAGTTGAGCATGATGTCGTCAGAGCCGGGGATGCCCATGATGAAATTGATGCCCGCTACCCCCAACAGCGTCAGCAGGGTATCCATGTCGTCCTGATCGGCTTCGGCGTGGTTGGTGTAACAAATGTCGCACCCCATGGGCACGCCCAGCAGCTTGCCGCAGAAGTGATCTTCAAGCCCGGCGCGGATGATCTGTTTGCCGTTGTAGAGGTATTCCGGGCCGATGAAACCGACCACGGTGTTGACCAGAAACGGGTTGAAGTGCCGGGCCACAGCGTAGGCGCGGGTTTCGCAGGTTTGTTGATCGAGGCCGTGATGGGCGTTGGCCGACAGTGCGCTGCCCTGACCTGTCTCGAAATACATCAGGTTCTGGCCCAGCGTGCCGCGATTGAGGCTCAACCCCGCTTCATAACCTTCCTGCAACAGATTGAGGTTGATGCCGAAACTGGAGTTGGCCGCTTCGGTGCCGGTAATCGACTGGAAGACCAGGTCCACCGGTACGCCACGATTGATGACTTCAATCGAAGTGGTGACGTGTGTCAGTACACAAGCCTGAGTCGGGATTTCATAGCGCTGGATAATTGCGTCGAGCATCTCCAGCAGGGCGACGATGGATGAGGTGCTGTCAGTCGCCGGGTTGATGCCGATCATGGCGTCGCCGTTACCGTACAGCAGACCGTCGAGAATGCTCGCGGCGATACCGGAAGGCTCATCAGTAGGGTGGTTGGGTTGCAGGCGGGTTGATAAGCGCCCGCGCAGGCCCAGGGTGCCGCGGAATTTGGTGACCACACGAATCTTCTGCGCCACCAGTACCAGGTCCTGAACGCGCATGATCTTCGACACAGCAGCGGCCATTTCCGGCGTCAGGCCAGGGGCGAGGGCGCGCAGGCTGGCTTCGTCGGCCTTGTCGCTGAGCAGCCAGTCACGGAAACCGCCGACGGTCAGATGGCTGACTGGGGCGAAGGCCAGTGTGTCGTGGGTGTCGATGATCAGGCGGGTGACTTCGTCCTGTTCATACGGGATTAGCGCTTCTTCAAGAAAGTGCTTGAGGGGAATATCAGCCAGCGCCATTTGCGCGGCAACTCGCTCGCCATCATTCAACGCCGCTACGCCCGCCAGAAAATCCCCGGAGCGCGCTGGACTGGCCTTTGCCATGACGTCTTTGAGGCTATCAAAGCGATACGTCTGTGCACCGACGGAGTGGGAAAAGCTTGCCATACAGAATCTCCATGACGTCCCGGTTCAAATACGGGGCGAAGGCAGCAAAGTAAGCAATTAATACTCCATCATGGCCCAAGGCGCCAATTACCGGGGGCGGCGTGTCGTGAATGCAGTGGGTGGCGGCGTTTTGTGAACCAATTTGGAGCATTCTCGATCAGTAGGAGTGGTCCCGGTATCCCTGACACCTCGCTGTCGCTAAGCAAACGGATGACCCTGTAGGAGCCAACTTGTTGGCGAGACGTCGGACCCGCATCGTCAGAAATTCCGCTTCGCCAACAAGTTAGCTCCTACAAGGTCCGCGTTTCAAATCCATTATTGGAGTGATGTTTGATAGGAGCGCGCTTGCCCGCGATAGCATCCTGTCAGCAAAAACTATGTGGCTGACACGACGCCATCGCGGGCAAGCGCGCTCCTACCGATCCGAGGTGCCTTCTAGCATCAATGGCCTTAGAAAAAGCCGAGCGGGTTGGTGTCGTAGCTCACCAGCAGATTCTTGGTCTGTTGGTAATGCTCAAGCGCGACTTTGTGGGTTTCGCGGCCAACACCGGACTTTTTATAGCCACCGAACGCCGCGTGCGCTGGATAGAGGTGATAGCAGTTGGTCCACACACGACCGGCCTTGATCGCACGGCCCACGCGGTATGCGCGGTTGATGTCCCGGGTCCATAGGCCCGCACCCAGACCGAACTCGGTGTCGTTGGCGATGGCCACTGCTTCGGCTTCATCCTTGAAGGTCGTAACGCTGACCACCGGGCCGAAGATTTCCTCCTGGAAGACGCGCATCTTGTTGTTGCCTTTGAGCAGCGTTGGCTGGATGTAGTAACCGGTTGCCAGGTCGCCTTCCAGTTTCTCCACTTTGCCACCCGTCAGCAGCTCGGCACCTTCGCCCTGGGCGATTTCCAGATAAGAGAGGATTTTGTCGAACTGCTGCTGCGAAGCTTGCGCACCGACCATGGTATCGGTGTCCAGCGGGTCTCCGCGCTTGATCTTCAAGACCTTCTTCATCACCACTTCCATGAACTGCGGGTAGATCGACTCCTGTACCAGCGCGCGGGAAGGGCAGGTGCAAACTTCGCCCTGATTGAAGAACGCCAGCACCACGCCTTCAGCAGCTTTTTCGATGAACTCGGGCTCGGCGTTCATGATGTCTTCGAAGAAGATATTCGGCGACTTGCCGCCCAGCTCGACGGTGGACGGAATAATGTTATCCGCCGCCAGCTTCATGATGTGCGAGCCCACCGGGGTCGAGCCGGTGAAGGCGATCTTGGCGATGCGCTTGCTGCTGGCCAGGGCTTCGCCCGCTTCACGGCCATAACCCTGCACGATGTTGAGTACGCCGGGCGGCAGCAGGTCGCCGATCAGTTCAACCAGCACGCTGATACCCAGCGGGGTTTGTTCGGCCGGTTTGAGGACGACGCAGTTACCGGCAGCCAAGGCTGGGGCGAGCTTCCAGGCGGCCATCAGGATCGGGAAGTTCCACGGGATGATCTGCCCGACTACGCCCAGCGGTTCATGAATGTGATAAGCCACAGTATTGCCGTCAATCTCGGCTGCGGTGCCTTCCTGCGCACGTAATACGCCTGCGAAGTAACGGAAGTGATCGACTGCCAGCGGGATGTCGGCATTCAGGGTTTCGCGGATGGCCTTGCCGTTGTCCCAGGTTTCAGTGATCGCCAGGATTTCGAGATTCTGCTCGATACGGTCGGCGATTTTCAGCAGGGTCAGTGAGCGCGCCTGAACAGAGGTCGATCCCCAGGCGTCGGCGGCGGCATGAGCAGCGTCCAGGGCTTTATCGATGTCTTCGGCCGTAGAGCGCGGGAAATCAGCGATGGGCTTGCCGGTAATCGGCGAGGTATTGGTGAAATATTGACCTTTGACCGGCGCAACGAACTCGCCGCCAATATAGTTACCGTAGCGCTCCTTGAAGTTGATCAGAGCGCCTTCAGTACCGGGATGTGCGTAACGCATGGTGATTTCTCCTGATTTTTTGTTGTTGGGAGAGCTGACAAGACAGTAGCTCCGAATCGTGCGGTTGTTCAAGCGTAGAGCAAAGGGCGCAAATACGCTTTTGTAGGAGCGCGCTTGCCCGCGATGCTATTTCGACTTCGACATGTGTGTAGGCTGACACAACGCTGTCGCGGGCAAGCGCGCTCCTACGGGGTGTTGATACTAAGTGCCATTTCACCCTCTGTGAGCTAACCTGCGCGGATGTTTTAAGAGGTGGTCATGCATATTCATATCCTTGGTATTTGCGGCACGTTCATGGGCTCTCTGGCGGTGCTCGCCAAAGAGTTAGGACATCGGGTGACCGGTTCCGACGCCAATGTCTATCCGCCGATGAGCACGCAATTGCAGGCTCAGGGCATCGAGTTGACGCAGGGTTACGACCCGGCGCAACTGGACCCTGCGCCGGATGTGGTGGTGATTGGCAACGCGCTGTCGCGTGGCAACCCTGCCGTTGAATATGTGCTCAATAAAGGTTTGCCGTATGTGTCCGGCCCACAATGGCTGGCTGATCACGTGCTGCAAGGCCGTTGGGTGCTGGCGGTTGCGGGCACCCACGGCAAGACCACCACCAGCAGCATGCTCGCCTGGGTGCTGGAACATGCGGGCATGAGCCCCGGTTTCCTGATTGGTGGTGTACCGCAGAACTTCGCGGTGTCGGCCCGGTTGGGCGGCACGCCGTTCTTCGTGGTCGAAGCCGACGAGTACGACAGCGCCTTCTTCGACAAACGCTCCAAGTTCGTTCATTACCGTCCACGCACCGCGATCCTCAATAATCTTGAGTTCGATCACGCTGACATCTTCCCCGATCTGCCTGCTATCGAACGCCAGTTCCACCATTTGGTGCGGACTATCCCAAGCGAAGGCCTGGTCATTCATCCGACGACCGAGCCTGCGCTGACCCGCGTGGTTCAAATGGGCTGCTGGACGCCGGTGCAAACCACCGGCCAGGGCGGTCAGTGGCAAGCGCGTTTGTTGCGCGAGGACGGTTCGCAGTTCGAAGTCATTTTCGAAGGCGAAGTGCAGGGTACGGTGGACTGGGACATGACCGGTCAGCACAACGTTGCGAATGCCTTGGCTACGCTTGCAGCTGCACGCCATGTTGGCGTCGTACCTGCGCTGGGCGTCGAAGCCTTGAGTGCATTCAAAAGCGTCAAACGTCGCATGGAGAAAGTCGCAGAGGTGCACGGCGTCACCATCTACGACGACTTCGCTCACCATCCGACCGCCATCGCCACCACTTTGGACGGCTTGCGCAAGAAAGTCGGTGATGCTCCCTTGATCGCGATCATTGAGCCGCGCTCCAACTCCATGAAGCTCGGCGCTCACCGCGACGGTTTGCCGGAAAGCGTGCAGCAGGCTGATCAGGTGGTCTGGTACGCACCGGCCAATCTCGGTTGGGACCTGGGCGCAACCGCAGCGCAGTGTTCGGTACCGGCAGTGGTCTGTGATTCTCTGGAAGGCATTATTGCTCGTGTGAAAAGCCTGGCTCAGCCCGGGACTCACGTAGTGATCATGAGCAACGGCGGCTTCGGCGGCCTGCATGGCAAACTCGCCGAGGCTCTGCAATGAGTGGCCCGGAACGTATTACCCTGGCGATGACCGGTGCGTCCGGCGCGCAGTACGGCTTGCGCCTGCTGGACTGTCTGGTGCGTGAAGATCGGGAGGTACACTTCCTGATCTCCAAGGCCGCGCAGTTGGTGATGGCGACTGAGACCGACGTTTCGCTGCCGCCCAAGTCGGCGATGATGCAGGCCTTCCTTACCGAGTACACCGGCGCTGCCGCCGGGCAGATTCGGGTGTATGGCAAAGAGGACTGGATGTCTCCGGTGGCTTCAGGCTCAGGCTCGCCCGCCGCAATGGTGGTGGTGCCGTGTTCCACCGGCTCGTTGTCGGCCATTGCGACCGGCGCTTGCAACAACCTGATCGAGCGCGCCGCCGACGTGACCCTCAAGGAGCGTCGGCAGTTGATTCTGGTCCCGCGTGAGGCGCCGTTTTCCAGCATTCACCTGGAGAACATGCTCAAGCTGTCGAACATGGGGGCGGTGATTCTGCCTGCTTCGCCGGGCTTTTATCACCAGCCGCAGACCATTGATGATCTGGTGGACTTCGTTGTGGCGCGGATTCTCAACCTGCTCAACATTCCGCAAGACATGCTGCCACGCTGGGGTGAGCATCACATGGGCGGCGATGAATAAGCTGCTGCTGATTGCGCTGGCGTTGAGCCTGACGGGCTGCGCCACCGCCCGTACGCTCAATGCCGCACAGCCCGGCGCGCCAGTGGTGTATGCCGGCACGCGGCTGGATTTGTATGCGATGCAGGGTGGCTGCTGTGCAATGGACCGCTTTGGTGCGCATGCGCCAAGCTATCCAGGGCTGGACCTTCCGGCCAGCGCGTTGCTCGATACGTTGCTGCTGCCACTGTCTCTATTGACCGCCGCAGGCGTGGGCTTTCAGGCGAGTGGTGGGTTGTAGCCCTTGTTGGATTAGCCCTGTGGGAGATTCTATGTTGGCCTGCAAGCATTGATCCCGGTGGGAGCGAATTCATTCGCGAAGAGGTCCGTACAACCGATACAAAGCTATCGCCTCTGATACTGCATTCGCGAATGAATTCGCTCCCACATTGATGTCCGCCGGGAAACTTCCCGAGGCTTCACTTCCCCAACCGCCGCAGCTCATCCGACTCCACAATCCGCACCCCGGATTGCTCTTCAAGCGCCAGGCGCCATAGCGCTCTGCCCAACGTGCACGCTTCAATCGCGCCGTATTTGCCGGGGATCAGCTTGGCCAGGGGCGCAGCAAGTTGTTCAGCCAGACGCTGGTCGCTGCGGTTGCCCACCAGCAGGGAAGGACGGGCGATGGTCAGTTGTGGCCAGTCCTGAGCGATGAGCGCCTGTTCCATCTCACCTTTGATACGGGTGTAGAACACGCTGGATTTCGGATCTGCGTTGATGGCGCTGATGACCAGCAAGTGCCGCGCGCCGAGCTCTCGTGCGCGCTTGGCGAACGCCACGACCAGATCCAGATCAACCGCTTTGAATGCTTCCTGTGACCCTGCCTGTTTGATCGTCGTACCCAGGCAGCAGAACGCGATATCGACCTGGCCACTCAAGCCAGGCAACAGCCCGCTCAGATCGCCGACCGGGTTTTCCAGGTGTGAATGCTCGGGCACTGGCCGACGCGTTGGTGCCAATACGCGGCTGATGGTGGGTTCATTGAGCAGGCGATCCAGCAAGTGTTCGCCAGTGAGACCGGTAGCTCCCGCAAGCAGGATGTGTTGAGGCGTCAAGTACATAGCACTCTCCCTTGATACCGACAGCTTAGTGGCTTGCAGCAGTCTTCGCTTCCTTGCGGATCATCGCGGTGTTCAGGGCCCGTTCCGCCTGGTTCTTGCGCAGCAATTGCCAGCGGGAAATCACGCCCTTGGGTGCCCAGATCTGCGGCTCAGACGCTTCGTAGTTATCTGCTATCTCACGCTCTGCGACGAAAGCTTTGGCGTCGCTGAAAGCTTGTTGCAGGTCATCGGTTTCGACCAGCGCCTTGGCAAATAGTGCATCGCCAAAATAAGTGAAGTCCGCTTCTTCCGAGCAGCCAAAGGAAACCCGGTCAGCACGGGAGGCGGTCATGATCAGCGTGCGCTCGTCTTTCAGTGCCGGGATGAAGCCGCCGGAGTAGCAGGCTGAAATGACGATGACTTTGTCGCGATTCTTCAACGGGGCCAGTGCCTCAGCCAGTTCGTCGGCGGGCAGGTCGGCCAGTTCCAGGCGTGGCTGATCGAGTACCAGTTCATGCTCGGAAGTGCCGTGGCTGGTCAGGTAAATGAACACCAGATCTTCCGGGCCGCTGCGTTGTGCCAGGGTTTTCACTGCGCGGCTGATGCTTTCCCGGGTGGCCAGAGGACGATCAATCATATGGTCGCGATGGTTGACCAGCGTAATCTGCCCAAAAGCGCCGAAGCGTGAGGCCAGCAAATTGTTGACGTAGTCGGCTTCGCGCAGGAACACGCTTTGTTTGCCGTCGCCGCCCACCACCAGGCTGAACAGCTCTACTGATGGCGTTGAGGCCGGTACCGCAGCGAGAGATTTTTCCAGTAGCGGGCCCTGGGCCAGCAAGCCAGCCTCCAGCGTATCGGGCAGCAGTTTGCCCTTGGCGTCGCGGATCAATTGTCCGTTGGCCCATGTGCCGCTTTGCACGCTGCCCTGAATCGGAGTCAGAACGCCTTGGCCCTGATAGACGTCATCGGCGAATTGCCCAACGTAAGTCGTGCCATCCACCTGCCTCAAGCGGCCCTGGCCGGTAAAGCGCCAGTTAGTGAATTCCCCTTGGTAGCGGCTGCCATCGGCACCGATCAATTCGCCTTTGCCGTTTAATGCGCCCGCTCTGAACTGGCCCACCCACACGTCGCCATCGCTATTTTCGTAGCGGCCGCGGCCATCCAGTTGGTTGTTACGAAAGCCACCGACGTATTGATCGCCTTCGGCGCTGGTAAAGCTGCCGTTGCCTTCCAGCTTGCCGTTGACGAATTTGCCGCTGAACTGGTTACCGCTGGCGTCGCTGCGCAGACCTTCGCCATTGGGCTTGCCGCGGGCAAACATGCCTTGGTACTGGCTGCCGTCTTCGAGTTCGATACGGCCCAACCCTTCGTATTGGTCAGCCTTGAAGGCCCCGCGATAAGTCAGGCCCTTCTCTTTGAGCGTACCTTCGCCTTCGCGGCGTCCTTGTTTGAAACCGCCGACGTAGACACCACCGTGAGTAATCAGTGTGCCTTCACCGTCGAACAGACCGTTGGCGAAGTAACCTTTATAGGTGTCGCCATTACTCGCGTGCCATTCGCCGTGGCCCTGCCACAGTCCGTCGTGAAATTCTCCCTTGTACCAACTACCGTTGGGGTAGTCGATGCGGCCCTGGCCCTGTAGCAGGCCATTGACCACGTCCCCGCGATAGCGTCCACCGTCTGGCAGGCGCGCGTCAGGAGGGGACAGCGGTTCGCCCTCTCCGCAAGCAGCGAGAAGAAAAGTCAGAGCCAAAGGAACAAGCGCGCGCATGGTCAATCCTGAGCAAGATGATTTCAGGCGTGCAAGTGACGATCAGGTGGCGTTATGTGCACAGCCGCAGGGAGTATGCCGCAGCGAGTATTAGTGGCGAAACAGTCTGTAACGACTGTTTCGTGTTTCGGCCGTTTTACACGAAGCACAACGACAAAGGTTCGGCGATGAATGCAGGCTTTTCCTGCCCTTCGATTTCCAGTGTGGCCGTGGCTTTCAGTAGCCATTGACCGGGTTTTTTCTCGGTGACTTCAGTCAGCGCGACTTTTAGACGAACGCGTGAATCGACTTTGACCGGCTGAATGAAGCGAACGCTGTCCAGCCCATAGTTGACCACCATTTTCAAACCGTCAGGCAGCACCAGCAGGTTTTCCATCAACTTGGGAATCAACGATAACGACAGGAAGCCGTGGGCGATGGTCCCGCCAAATGGCGTCTGCGCAGCTTTGACCGGATCGACGTGAATGAACTGGTAATCGCCCGTGGCTTCAGCGAATAAATTAATGCGTTCCTGGTCGATGGTCAGCCATTCGGAATGTCCCAACTCCTTGCCAATGTAGTCCTTGAGCTCTGCAACAGGTACGAAAGGCATGTCCACTCTCCTTGTTCTGGCTGATGTTGTTGTCGCTTTTTGCGTGTTATTGCGTAGGATTTTGCCTGCGCTTGCGACACCAAGATCAGCAGAGAGAGTGGGATTGGTCAAGGAAGCCTAATGTCGCGAATGCCCATCCATAGCTCTACAAGGTGCTTATAATGGCCCGCGAATCTGCTGGAGCTTTCTATGTTGCTAAGGGGCCTGACCTGGCTGGTGCTGTTTCAATTACTTGGCACCGCGCTGAATCATTTGTTCTTGTCCATTTTGCCGGGACCAATCATTGGTCTGGTGCTGTTGCTGGCATTCCTCATGGTGCGCGGCGAAGTCAGTGAGCCCATTAGTCAGGCTGCCAGCAGTCTGCTGCGTTACTTGCCGCTTTTGCTGGTGCCACCTGCGGTGGGTGTGATGGTCTATGCGGCGGCAATTGCCGAAGACTTCTGGGCGATTGTCGGCGCGCTGGTGCTGTCGCTGTTGATTGCCCTGACTTTTGCCGGATGGCTGATGCAGAAACTGATCGAACGTCAGGCGCGTGCCGGGAGGCATCATGACGCTTGATTGGTACGGCGCCGGGATGTCGGTGATTCATCATCCGCTATTTGGTATAGCGATTACCCTGGGCGCTTATCAACTGGCGCTGGCCGCTTATGAGAAGACTCGTCTGGTGTTCCTGCAGCCGGTGTTGATCTCCATGCTGGTGCTGATTGGTGTGCTGACCGCCTGTGGCGTGAGCTACGTGGAGTACCGCAAGAGCACGGAAATCCTCAGCGTCCTGCTGGGCCCGGCGACGGTTGCGCTGGCGGTGCCCCTTTATTTGAATTTGCGTCGAATTCGTCAGTTGTTGTGGCCGACCTTAACTACGCTGGTAGTGGGCGGCGTGTTCGCCACCGGGCTGTGTTTGCTGCTGGGTGTGTGGTTCGGTGCCGATCACATGATTTTGATGACCATGGCGCCGAAATCAGTGACGTCACCGATCGCCATGCTGGTGGCTGAGCAGATCGGCGGAGTTGCAGCACTGGCCGCAGTGTTCGTTCTGATCACCGGCGTGCTTGGCGCTATATTCGGGCCCGGCTTGCTGACGCTGGCGCGGGTCGATAATCCTGCTGCGCGGGGTATGGCGCTGGGCCTGACGGCGCATGCTGTCGGGACTTCAATCGCGTTGCAGGAAGGCGAGGAGTGCGGCGCGTTCGCTGCGCTCGGGATGAGTCTGATGGGAGTCGCCACGGCGTTGTTCCTGCCGTTGGCGGTGTCTCTGGTCGTTTAAAGGTGCATGTATGACATTGCCGCTGTTTCCACTTAACGCTGTGCTGTTTCCGGGGTGCATTCTCGATCTGCAATTGTTCGAGGCGCGCTACCTGGACATGATCGGGCGCTGCATGAAGCAGGGAGAAGGTTTTGGCGTGGTGTGCATCACCCAGGGCAGTGAGGTCGGCGATGCTCCCAGCGAATACTCTCTGATTGGCTGTGAAGCACTGGTACGTGACTTTCAGACACAGGACAACGGTCTGCTGGGGATTCGTGTCGAAGGCGGACGGCGGTTTCGCGTGTTGAGCACCGAAACCCAGCGCGATCAGTTACTGATCGCTCAGGTGCAATGGCTGGATGAGCCTCAGGAGCGCCCGCTTCAGGAGGAAGACGCAGATCTGGTGGCGCTGCTGGCAGCCTTGGCTGAACATCCTATGGTGGAGGCCTTGAATATGGGGCTCAAGGCCAATGGTCAGTGGTCACTGGCCAATCAGTTGGCCTATCTGCTGCCGTTCACCGAAGAAGACAAGATCAAGCTGCTGGAAATCGACGACCCTGAAGATCGCCTGGACGCCATCCAGGATCTGCTCGACGAAATGCAAGGCGATCTTCAGGCTTGATCCTGCTCCTTGGAACAACGCAGAGCGGGTAGGAGCCAACTTGTTGGCGAGGCGTCAGTTCTGTGCAAGCAGGTCTATCGTCTCGCGAACAAGTTCGCTCCTACCGGGCGTTTCTTTCACTCAGCTTCTGGATCAGTACTGATAACGCAGCACCGCATGCGGTAGTGAGTGCAACGCGAAGCCGGTGAACAGCACGGCCAGCGAAGGCAATATCAGCCACCAGATACGCACCGGCAAGGCTGGCAGCGACAATTGACGTTGCACCACGCTCAAGCTGATAGCGCACAGCGTGAATGCCAGCAGCATTCCGGCCAGTACGTCGGTTGGCCAATGCACGCCGAGGTAAACCCGTGACATGGCAATCGAGATCGCCGGTAATCCGCCGAGCATCAGCCATGTCAGGCGCAGCCGCACCGGCTGGCCGCGACCAGCCAGTACTGCCAGGGTCATGAAAAATGCAAATGCGGCAGAGCTGTGTCCACTCGGCATGCTGTAAGTCGTCAATGGTTCAAGCAGCACTTCCGGACGCTGGCGTGCGAACACCCATTTCATCCCGCCATTAGCGCAGGCTGTACCCAGCGTCGTTATGCAGGCAAACAGCGCATGCCGCCATTGTCGGGTGATCAGCAATATCACCAGCAACAAGGCTGCGGCGAAGAACTGGGTGCGGAAATCCCCAAGGCCGGTGACCACAATAACGAACTGATCGACCACCGTGCTGCGGTGTTCCTGAATCAGCGTCATGATGCCGTTATCAAGCTGCGTCAGGTGCGGCCAGCCGAAGAATATGGCAGCGAGTAGAACTGCGCTGGTCGCCGCGATGATTTCAGTGGCGTACTTTTTGGAGCGAAGGCTGGTCTGGATGGCGACGCCGATCAGTATCGCCAGTCCACCGCCGACTACGGCTGCCTGAGGCCAGAACCCTTCCGGCAATGGCAAGCGAACAGCCGCGCCCGCAGCCCAGCCCGGTAGCAGATAGGCTATCGACCAGCCTACCGCAGCGATGACGCTTACGGCGGCGAAACGCGGGAACGGCATGTCGAACATGCCTGCCACCATGGGCAGCATCGGCCGCAGTGGGCCAATGAAGCGCCCGACCAGCAGGCTGGCGATGCCGTAACGCTGGAAATAGGTTTCTGCGCCGCCGATCCACTCCGGATGGGTACGAAGGCCCGGAAGGCGTCGAATGCTCTGATGGTACTTGCGACCAATGAAGTAGGAAACAGCATCGCCCAACAGGCCGCCGAGAAAACCCAGCAGCAGGACCTCACCCAGCGGCAGAATCCCGCTGCCGGCCAACGCTGCAACAGCAAACAGTACGACTGTCCCCGGCACGATAATCCCGACAATCGCTACGCATTCAACGAACGCGATCAAAAAGATAGCCACGCTCAGCCACGAGGGATTGACCGCCAGCCAGCCGGTGATGCTGTCGAGCCATTGGCCCATGGTTAATTTCCTTGATCGAGATAAAAGTAGTCGCGCCCTTCGACCTGACCGCGTCGCAGCGGGTTCCGTGTGCAGAAGCGAGCGTATTCAGGGTCCACGAAGCGGTACATCAGGTGTTCATCACGGCCCAGAGGTATGCCCAGCCGCGTGGTCTGGATGATACGGGGTGGCGTTTGGCCCACATCTTCCACGAGCAATAAATTTGCATCGAAACGTTTCGCGTCCCACATCGGCACTTTAAGGCCTAGCGCTTTGCACAGCAGTGTCTGGCCTGCACAGAGACGCTCGGGCGCACGCAGCGCGCCGCTGGCATCGGGGTTGTTCAACTGCATTCTGGCAAGGCTATTGGCATCCGATACGGCATCGACCCATGGATGGGCTGATTTGATCAATACCGCATTGCCCGGCCCTTCGGCGCTGAAGTTAAGCGAATCCCCGCCGCGTGCGTAGTACATATATATGTGCCCGCCATCGAGAAACAGTGCTCTGCGTTTTTCGGTGTAGCCGAGTGATGCGTGGCTGCCTTTTTCGGCGAAATAGTAAGCTTCGGTTTCGATAATGCGCGCGGCAAGCCAAAGATCGCCCACCTTGTGCCTGATCACTTTGCCCAGCAGCGCCTGCGCCAGAACCTGGGCGTCGCGGTTGAAGAAGCTGTCGGGCAAGGGGATTGGCATAGCGGGGTACACAAAAGGGGCGGGCGCTGATCATATCAATGCGCGGCTTAATTGCAGCTGAATGTGACAGTCCAAAATATGTGCCTGCATCTGTAGGAGCTGCCGAAGGCTGCGAAGCATTTACCCTGACACACCGCGATCGCAGCCTTCGGCAGCTCCTACAATTCACCTGGTTGTTGCGCGGCAGGGGTGTGTCAGTAGCACAGAGCGATCTCCTGAAGATAAAACCTGCGCCCTATTTCGCCCCGTTATCGACCATCCGCCTGTCACCGCTGTCGTTAGCGGCGCCCGACAGCTATAATCGGCCGCTTTCTTCTCTGCCAAGACCTCTGAGACCATGACTGAGTCCGTTCTTGACTACATGACCCGCCTGGGTCGCGCCGCCCGCGAAGCTTCGCGAGTGATCGGCCGTGCCAGCACCGCGCAGAAAAACCGCGCCCTGCTTGCCACCGCCGCCGCTCTGGACGAAGCCCGCGACGAGTTGTCCGCAGCCAATGATCTGGACCTGGCCGCAGGTCGCGCCAATGGTCTGGAGCCTGCCATGCTTGAACGTCTGGCCCTGACCCCCGCACGTATCGACAGCATGATCGTCGGGTTGCGTCAGGTGGCGAATCTGCCCGACCCGGTTGGCGCGATCCGCGACATGAGCTTTCGGCCGTCGGGTATTCAAGTCGGCAAGATGCGTGTGCCCCTGGGCGTGGTCGGGATCATCTACGAGTCACGTCCGAACGTGACCATCGATGCTGCCAGTCTGTGCCTGAAGTCGGGTAACGCCACTATTTTGCGTGGCGGCTCCGAAGCGATTAACTCCAACCGGGCGATTGCTGCCTGTGTACAGCGCGGTCTGGCTGAAGCCGGGCTGCCTGCTGCTGTGGTGCAAGTGGTGGAAACCACTGACCGCGCCGCCGTCGGTGCGCTGATCACCATGCCCGAGTACGTGGATGTGATCGTTCCTCGTGGCGGCAAGGGTTTGATCGAGCGTGTCAGCCGTGATGCGCGTGTCCCGGTCATCAAACACCTGGACGGTATCTGTCATGTCTATGTCAGCGCCCACGCTGACCTGCCCAAGGCTCAGCGAATTGCCTTCAACGCCAAGGCTTACCGTTATGGCATTTGTGGTGCTATGGAAACGCTGCTGGTCGATCAGACCATCGCCGCCGAATTTCTGCCTCAGATGGCTGCCCAGTTCCGCGAAAAAGGCGTTGAGCTGCGTGGCTGCGAGCGCACCCGCGATCTGATCGAAGCGATCCCGGCCACCGAAGAAGACTGGAATACCGAGTATCTGGCTGCGATTCTGTCGATTCGTATCGTGACCGGGCTGGATCAGGCCATCGAACACATCAACCACTATGGCTCGCATCACAGCGATGCCATTGTTTCAGACCATCAGGGGCAGGTTCGCCGTTTCATGGCTGAAGTCGACTCCAGCTCCGTAATGGTCAATGCACCTACCAGCTTTGCCGATGGCTTTGAATACGGATTGGGTGCGGAGATCGGCATTTCTACTGATAAGCTGCACGCCCGTGGTCCGGTCGGTCTGGAAGGGCTGACGTGCGAAAAGTACATCGTGATCGGCGACGGCCAGTTGCGCGGACAGGAGCCAGCCTGACTTGAGCGCACCTGTGCAGCACGCGGCAATTCCCGCGGATGCTGTAGTCGAGGCCGTTGAGGTCTTGCCCAAACGTATCGGTATGCTGGGCGGCACGTTCGACCCGGTTCACATCGGTCACTTGCGCGGAGCCCTTGAGGTTGCCGCGTTGCTTGAACTCGATGAGTTGCGCCTGACGCCTAGCGCCAGGCCACCTCATCGCGAAATGCCGAGTGTCAGCGCAAACGACCGTCTCGCGATGGTCGTTTGCGCAGTGGCCGGCGTGACGCCCTTGACGGTGGATGACCGTGAACTGAATCGGGACAAACCGTCGTACACCATCGACACCCTGGTATCGATGCGCGCCGAACTGGCCGCAGAGGACCAGTTGTTCCTGTTGCTGGGCTGGGATGCTTTTTGCGGGCTACCCACCTGGCATCGTTGGGAGGAGTTGCTGGAGCACTGCCATATAGTGGTGCTCCAGCGCCCGGACGCCGACAGCGAGTCGCCGGATGCCATGCGCAATCTGCTGGCGGCACGTGCGGTCAGCGATCCGAAGGCCCTTAAGGGGCCCGGCGGGCACATTACATTCGTCTGGCAGACGCCTTTATCGGTGTCTGCCACCCAGATCCGCCAACTGCTGGCCAGCGGTAAGTCGGTACGTTTTCTGGTGCCAGACGCCGTACTGGCCTACATCGAGGAGCACGGGCTGTACCGTGCTCCCAATTGAACTGAATGAGTTTTATATGACCAAGCAAAAACACAACATTTCCGGCGAAGAGCTGGTTGAACTGACCAAGGCCGCTCTGGAAGACGTCAAAGCCCAGGACATCCTGGTCATCGACGTGAAAGACAAGCACAGCCTGACTGACTACATGGTTATCGCCACCGGTACCTCGAACCGTCAGATCAACGCGATGCTCGACAAGGTTCGCGAAAACGTCAAAGCCCGCGGCGCGCAGCCATTGGGCGAAGAAGGCAAGGGCGAAAGCGATTGGGTACTGCTCGATCTGGGCGACGTTATCGTGCACATGATGACTGCCGCTGCTCGTCAGTTCTATGACCTGGAACGCCTCTGGCAGGGTGCCGAGCAGAGCCGTGCTGCGAGCGCTGCGCATCACACCCCAGGCAACGAAGTCGAATAAGGCTTTATTGTGCGTCTGCGTTTGATTGCCGTTGGTTCGCGCATGCCCAAGTGGGTGGAAGAAGGCTGGCATGAATATGCCAAGCGTCTGCCATCCGAACTGGTGCTCGACCTCGTGGAAATTCCGCTCAATACCCGTGGCAAGAATGCCGATGTGGCCCGCCTGATCCGTCAGGAAGGAGAGGCCATGCTGGCAAAAGTGCAACCGGGCGAGCGGATCGTGACCCTGGAAGTGCACGGCAAGCCATGGAGCACCGAACAACTCTCGGTTGAGCTGGACCGCTGGCGCCTTGATTCACGCACTGTGAATCTTATGGTGGGCGGCCCTGAAGGGCTGGCCCCGGAAGTCTGTGCGCGCAGCGAACAACGCTGGTCATTGTCGCCCTTGACGTTGCCGCACCCTCTGGTGCGCATCCTCATTGGCGAACAGATCTATCGCGCCTGGACAGTTCTGTCCGGGCACCCCTATCACAAATAGCATCGCGCCCTCATGTCTCAGCCGATTCGCCTAAAAGACCACGAGAAAGACGCACGCCTTGTGCGTGGTCGCGTCGTGGTCGGGGCTGTGGCCGTGGTGGCGCTGGTGTGTGTGTTGATTGCCCGGCTGTATTTCCTGCAGGTCATTCAGTACGACTATCATTCGACCCTGTCGGAAAACAATCGGGTCCATGTGCAGCCGATTCCACCGAGCCGTGGGTTGATCTTCGACCGCAATGGTGTGGTGATCGCTGACAACCGGCCCAGCTTCAGTTTGAGCATGACCCGCGAGCGTTCTGGCGACTGGGCGCAGGTGCTGGATACCATCGTCGAGGTGCTGGAACTGACACCGGACGACCGGCTGATCTTTGAAAAGCGCATGAAGCAGGGGCGGCGGCCATTTGAGCCGGTGCCCATCCTTTTTGAGCTGACTGAAGAGCAAATCGCCCGCGTGGCGGTTAACCAGTTCAGGTTGCCTGGCGTGGAAGTCGTTGCGCAGCTCGTTCGGCATTACCCTCAGGGTCCGCACTTTGCACACTCTGTGGGTTACATGGGGCGGATCAACGAGAAAGAGCTGAAAAACCTCGATCCGGTCAACTACAGCGGTACTCACCACATTGGCAAAACCGGGATCGAGCGTTTCTACGAAGATCAGTTGCACGGTCAAGTGGGTTACGAGGAAGTCGAAACCAACGCTCGTGGTCGTGTCTTGCGAGTGCTCAAGCGGACTGATCCTGTGCCCGGCAAGGACATCGTCCTCAGCCTGGACATCAAACTTCAGGAAGCCGCCGAAGCCGCCCTTGCAGGGCGTCGTGGTGCCGTTGTGGCCATGGACCCGAGAAACGGCGAGGTGCTTGCGATGGTCAGCGCGCCGAGCTTCGACCCGAACCCGTTTGTAACCGGCATCAGTTTCAAGGCTTATGCCGAGCTGCGTGATTCCATCGATCGGCCGCTGTTCAACCGGATTTTGCGCGGTTTGTATCCACCCGGTTCGACGATCAAGCCCGCTGTGGCGATTGCCGGACTGGATTCGGGTGTTGTGACAGCGTCAAGTCGGGTGTTCGACCCGGGCTATTACCAATTGCCCAATTACGATCACAAATACCGTAACTGGAACCGCACCGGCGATGGCTATGTGGATCTGGATACCGCGATCATGCGTTCCAACGATACCTATTTCTACGATCTGGCCCATAAGCTGGGCATTGACCGGCTCTCCGCATACATGAACAAGTTCGGTATCGGACAAAAAGTATCGCTGGATATGTTTGAAGAGTCTCCCGGCCTGATGCCATCCCGTGACTGGAAGCGTGCGACCCGTCGTCAGGCCTGGTTCCCGGGGGAAACACTGATTCTCGGGATCGGCCAGGGCTACATGCAGGCCACGCCATTGCAGCTGGCCCAGGCCACCGCGCTGGTCGCCAACAGAGGCGTGTGGAACCGGCCACATCTGGCCAAGAGCATCGAGGGTGAGAAGCCTGTTGATGAAAATCCGATGCCCAATATCGTGTTGCGTAACCCCTCTGACTGGGACAAGGTCAACCACGGCATGCAGCAGGTTATGCACGGCGCCCGGGGTACAGCGCGTAAAGCCGCCATTGGTGCTCAATACCTGATCGCTGGCAAAAGCGGCACCGCGCAAGTGGTGGCAATCAAGCAGGGCGAGAAGTACGACCGCTCCAAGGTTCAGGAACGTCACCTCGACCACGCTCTCTTCGTAGGCTTTGCTCCGGCCAATGATCCAAAGATTGTGGTTTCGGTCATGGTCGAAAACGGCGAGTCCGGCTCAGGTGTTGCGGCCCCTGTGGTTCGTCAGGTCATGGATGCCTGGCTGCTCAAACCTGACGGAACACTCAAACCTGAATATGGCGGCGCTCAAGCCGTGGAGGCCGCGGCCAGTGCCAGTGAAGAGTAATTTCGACCGCATTTTGTCCAGCGAAGACGTGATGCGTCGCCGTGCGACCTTCTTGCAGCGCATTCATATCGATGGTCCTTTGCTGGTGCTTTTGCTGACATTGGCGGCGGGCAGCCTGTTCGTCCTGTATTCGGCCAGCGGCAAGAACTGGGACTTGCTGATCAAGCAGGCGAGTTCGTTCGGTATCGGCTTGGTGGCAATGGTGATCATTGCCCAGCTGGAGCCGCGCTTCATGGCTCGCTGGGTCCCCGTGCTGTATGTGATCGGCGTGTTATTACTGGTGGTGGTGGATGTCATGGGCCACAACGCCATGGGGGCCACGCGCTGGATCAATATCCCAGGAGTCATCCGCTTTCAGCCGTCCGAGTTCCTCAAGATCATCATGCCGGCGACCATCGCCTGGTATCTGTCCAAGCGAACCCTGCCGCCGCAGCTCAAGCATGTTGGGGTGAGTCTGGCGCTGATCGGCGTTCCGTTTGCCTTGATCGTTCGCCAGCCAGACCTCGGTACTTCGCTGCTGATTCTGGCCTCGGGTGCGTTCGTGATGTTCATGGCCGGTCTGCGCTGGCGCTGGATTATCAGCGTGATCGCCGCTGCGGTGCCGGTATCCGTCGCCATGTGGTTTTTCATCATGCACGACTACCAGAAGCAGCGGGTGCTGACCTTTCTTGACCCTGAAAGTGATCCGCTGGGTACTGGCTGGAACATCATTCAGTCAAAAGCGGCCATCGGATCCGGCGGCGTATTCGGCAAAGGCTGGCTACTCGGTACTCAGTCACACCTGGACTTCCTGCCGGAAAGCCACACCGACTTCATCATCGCTGTACTGGGCGAAGAGTTCGGGTTGGTGGGGATTTGTGCTCTGTTGCTGATCTACATGCTGCTCATCGGGCGCGGGCTGGTGATTACCGCTCAGGCCCAGACATTGTTCGGCAAATTGCTGGCGGGTGCGCTGACAATGACATTTTTTGTTTACGTTTTCGTCAACATCGGTATGGTCAGTGGCCTGTTGCCGGTAGTGGGCGTGCCGTTACCCTTCATTAGCTATGGAGGAACTTCGCTCGTGACGCTGCTGTCAGCCTTTGGAGTTTTGATGTCGATCCATACACACCGTAAATGGATCGCTCAGGTTTGATTAAGGTGAAGAATTCAATGCAAGTAGTGCGTAGCTGGGCTCGATATGCTCCGGTGGTCGGCCTGGTTGGCATCCTTGGATCTGTTCAGGAAGCATTTGCTGGCGATTACGAAGGTTCGCCGCAAGTCGCCGAATTTGTCGGCCAGATGACTCGGGACTATGGTTTCGCTGGCGAACAACTGATCGAAGTATTTCGCGAAGTAGAACGCAAACAGGCGATTCTTGACGCGATTTCCCGCCCGGCCGAGCGGGTCAAGCAATGGAAAGACTACCGCCCGATGTTCATTACTGACGCGCGAATTGCGCGAGGTGTGGACTTCTGGCGTCAGCACGAAGCTGCGCTCACACGCGCGGAACAGGAGTATGGCGTTCCGGCTCAGGTCATCGTATCGATCATCGGTGTCGAAACCTTTTTCGGGCGTAATACCGGCAACTATCGAGTGATCGATGCACTGTCTACGCTGGGCTTCGACTACCCGCCGCGTGCTGACTTCTTCCGCAAAGAGCTGCGCGAGTTCTTGTTGCTGGCACGGGAAGAGCAGGTTGATCCGCTGACGCTCAAGGGCTCTTATGCTGGTGCGATGGGGCTGCCGCAGTTCATGCCGAGCAGCTTCCGCGCCTATGCCGTGGATTTCGACGGCGACGGACACATTAATATCTGGACCGATCCGGATGATGCCATTGGCAGTGTGGCCAGTTACTTCAAGCAGCATGGCTGGGTAGCTGGCGAGCCGGTTGTCAGCCTGGCGAGCGTACGCGGTGAGCGTGTCGATGAAGGCCTCACACCGGGCATTGATCCGGTAAAGACCGTCGGGGAGTTGCGAGCCTTGGGGTGGTCGAGTCATGATGCGCTGCGCGACGACTTGCCAGTGACCGCATTCAAGCTGGAAGGCGAAAACGGGCCTGAATACTGGATGGGTTTGAAGAATTTTTATGCAATCACTCGCTATAACCGCAGTGTGATGTACGCCATGAGTGTTCATCAGCTGTCTGAATTGTTGGTTCAAGCTCGGGGCGTCAAGTAATGCGGGCATTGCCGATGGTTACATCGTTGAAGTTGATGGCGTTGGCTTCGCTGTCATTGCTGGTGGTCAGCTGTTCGTCCCCAAGCCGTCCTGTGCAGAAGGGCACCGCCGGTATTTCTTCGCCACCGGGCCTGGACATCAACCGTGCGCATAAAGATGGCGCGCCTTGGTGGGATGTGGATATCTCGCGTATTCCGGATGCTACGCCGAGCCTGCACACCGGGCCGTACAAGGCGAACCCATACACCGTGCTGGGCAAAACCTATTTCCCGATCCAGGATTCCCGGAACTATGTCGCGTCGGGCACTGCGTCCTGGTATGGCACCAAGTTCCACGGGCAGAACACCGCCAACGGCGAGGTTTATGACCTGTATGGTATGAGCGCGGCGCACAAGACGCTGCCGCTGCCGAGCTATGTCAAAGTGACGAATCTGGACAACAACCGTACCGTGATCCTGCGGGTCAATGACCGCGGGCCGTTCTATTCGGATCGCATCATCGATTTGTCCTACGCTGCCGCCAAGAAGCTCGGCTATGCCGAGACCGGTACGGCGCGTGTGAAGGTCGAGGGTATCGATCCACAGGTATGGCTGGCTCAGAATGGGCGTCCTGCGCCGCTGTTGCCTAGCCAGCCGCAAGCCATTCCGCAAGCTGCAGCCCCGGCATTGATCGCATCCGCCGGGACCATCGAGCAGTACACGCCACCGCCGCAACAGCACGCTGCGCCTGCGGTGCCGTTTGACGCAAAAAAAAACGCTTCCGCACCAGCCTCTGGGCTGTATCTCCAGGTGGGCGCGTTCGCCAACCCGGACGCTGCGGAGCTCCTGAGGTCGAAATTGAGCGGAATGGTTCGGGCTCCGGTGTTCGTGAGTTCGATAGCCCGCAATCAACAGACACTCTATCGAGTTCGAATGGGACCGATCGGCACTCAGGGTGAAGCCCAGCAAATGCAAAACAGCGTAAGGTCAGCCAATCTGGGCCAGCCTAGCGTCGTGACACTGGATTAAGAGCTGTTTACGTCCCGCAGAGATATTCGGGACGCATCGGTTTTACAATTGCCTGCCGAACGATTGCCACCAGAGCAAGCCGCGCAGGCAATTGTCCATGAGTCTGTCTGTCAAGCAGGCGGTTCATGGGCCAGGATTAGAGCCTGGCACCGCCGGTCGTTGTGAGCGGTACCGCTTGCATCGGCCCGTTAAGCTTTGCCCGTGAGGGCATGTTTGCCCATTAGCAATTTCGAGAGACGGATGAACATCACCACCTTTGCAAAACGCTTGTGCCTGCTTGTACCGCTGATCATCACTCCGGCTGCCTGGGCCGCTGAACAGATGACGCCTTCCGCTCCGCAACTGGCTGCCAAAGCCTATGTGCTGATGGACGCGAGCAGCGGTAACGTTCTGGTCGAGAACAACGGCGACCAGCGTTTGGCGCCTGCCAGCCTGACCAAACTGATGACTGCCTATATCGCGACGCTGGAAATTCGTCGTGGGCAGATCGGCGAGAATGATCCGGTGACCGTCAGCGAGAACGCCTGGCGTACCGGCGGTTCGCGGATGTTCATCAAAGTGGGCAGCCAGGTCACCGTCAGCGATCTGCTGCACGGGATCATCATTCAGTCCGGCAACGACGCCAGCGTAGCGCTCTCCGAGCACATCGCCGGTAGCGAAGACGCATTCGCCGACATGATGAACAAGACTGCTGCTGATCTGGGCATGACCAACAGTCACTTCATGAACCCGACAGGCCTGCCGAACCCGGAGCACTATTCGTCGGCCCACGACATGGCGATTCTGGCTCGCGCGATCATTCATGAAGATCCGGCTCACTATGCGATCTACTCGCAGAAAGAGTTCTTCTGGAACAACATCAAGCAACCTAACCGCAACCTGCTGCTGTGGCGCGACAAGACCGTTGATGGTCTGAAAACCGGCCACACCGATGAAGCGGGCTATTGCATGGTGTCTTCTGCCGTTCGTGATGGCATGCGTTTGATCGCCGTGGTGTTTGGCACCAGCAGCGAGCAGGCCCGTGCGGCGGAAACCCAGAAGTTGCTGACTTACGGCTTCCGTTTCTTCGAAACCCAGAACTTCTACCAGAAGGGCACTGAGCTGGCTCAGGCAACCGTCTGGAAAGGCACCGAGCGCCAAATCAAGGCTGGCCTGGCTGAAGACCTGAGCATGACCATGCCAAAAGGCGAGATGAAGAAGCTGACCGCCAGCATGACCATGAACCCGCAGCTGGTCGCGCCAATCGCCAAAGGCGACGTGATCGGCAAGGTTGAAGTGAAAATGGAAGACAAAGTCGTCCATACCGCTAACCTGATCGCCCTCGACGCTGTTGAGGAAGGTGGCATCTTCCGCCGCGTGTGGGATAGCATTCGCCTGTTCTTCTTCGGCTTGTTCAACTGATTACAGTACAACGCTGACCACGACGCGCCCACTCATACCCTGAGTGGGCGCGTTTCCGTCTTCACGGCTTGTGAGACCTTTACTGCCATGACAGATTCCGACGTCAAGTCGCACAAAATCGAATTCCCCTGCGATGACTATCCGATCAAAGTGATCGGTGACACAGGTGTGGGTTTCAAAGACAGCGTGATCGAGATTCTGGCCAAATACGCCAAGATCGAGATATCCACGCTCGCCGAACGCCAAAGCAGCAACGGCAAGTACACGACTATCCAGTTGCACATCGTTGCAACCGGCGAAGATCAACTGCGTGACATCAATAGCGCACTGCGCGCTACGGGTCGCGTGCACATGGTGCTTTGATGGGCGCAATGCTGGGCGTTCGAGAGCTCGGCCAGATCGATTACGAACTGGCCTGGCATGCGATGCAGCGCTTTACCGACCAGCGCGGTAAAGACACTCAGGACGAGATCTGGCTGGTGCAGCACGCACCGGTTTTCACTCAGGGGCAGTCCGGCAAGCCCGAACATTTGCTATTACCGGGTAATATTCCGGTGGTACAGGTCGATCGTGGCGGCCAAGTGACCTATCATGGCCCCGGCCAATTGGTGGTCTACCTGATGCTCGATGTCAGGCGCCTTGGTTTCGGTGTACGTGATCTGGTAACCCGGATCGAGAACAGCCTGATCGATTTGCTGGCCAGTTACGGTGTAACTGCCGCAGCCAAGGCTGACGCACCGGGTGTTTATGTCGATGGAGCGAAGATCGCGTCCCTGGGGCTGCGAATTCGCCACGGTTGCTCATTCCATGGTCTGGCGCTGAACGTCGACATGGACCTTGAGCCCTTTCGACGGATTAATCCCTGTGGATACGCAGGTCTGGCAATGACCCAGCTGTGCGATCATGCGGGCCCGATTGAATTTGCCGAGGTAAGTGCCCGGCTGCGTACGCAGCTCGTCAAACACCTCGACTATGCTGAGCAGACGACCCTAACGGGCGGAATCGACTGATTATGACTACTGCGACTGAAACTGCCGTGCAAACCTTGATCCCAACCGTCGACGTTTCCGAGCGTGCACCTCGCCCTAAAGTTGAGGCAGGCGTGAAGCTGCGTGGCGCGGAAAAAGTTGCGCGTATCCCGGTGAAGATCATTCCAACTGTCGATCTGCCGAAAAAGCCTGACTGGATCCGCGTTCGTATTCCGGTCTCCCCTGAGGTTGATCGCGTCAAGCAACTGCTGCGCAAGCACAAACTGCACAGCGTTTGCGAAGAGGCTTCCTGCCCGAACCTGGGCGAGTGCTTCTCCGGCGGCACTGCGACCTTCATGATCATGGGTGATATCTGCACCCGTCGCTGCCCGTTCTGCGATGTGGGCCATGGTCGTCCGAAGGCGCTCGACGTCAACGAGCCGACCAATCTGGCGGTTGCCATTGCCGACCTGCGTCTCAAGTACGTCGTTATCACCTCGGTAGACCGCGATGACCTTCGTGATGGCGGTGCCCAGCACTTCGCCGACTGCATCCGCGAGATCCGCAAGCTGTCGCCAAACGTGCAGCTTGAAACGCTGGTTCCGGACTATCGTGGCCGCATGGACGTTGCGCTGGAAATCACCGCAGCCGAGCCGCCAGATGTGTTCAACCACAACCTGGAAACCGTGCCGCGTCTCTACAAGGCTGCGCGTCCGGGGTCGGATTACCAGTGGTCGCTGACCCTGCTGCAACGTTTCAAGCAGATGGTCCCGCACGTACCGACCAAGTCCGGCTTGATGCTGGGCCTGGGCGAAACCGACGAGGAAGTCATCGAAGTGATGCAGCGCATGCGCGAGCACGACATCGACATGCTGACCCTGGGTCAATACCTGCAACCTTCCCGCAGCCACTTGCCGGTGCAGCGCTTCGTGCATCCGGACACCTTCGCCTGGTTTGCCGAAGAAGGTTACAAGATGGGCTTCAAAAACGTGGCGTCTGGCCCGCTGGTGCGCTCTTCTTATCACGCCGACGAACAGGCCAAGATTGCCGTCAAGGCTATGGTCTGACGCGTTAAGCGTTGATCGTTTGAGCTACAAACAAAACGGGCCGGATATCACTATCCGGCCCGTTTTTGTTTGCGTATGTTCAGACTGTTAAGGATTCTATATTAGCTTGAAAACCCAATTCCCCTGGGAGCGAATTCATTCGCGAAAGCGGTATTCCAGCCAATGAAGATGTGTCGAATGTACTGCCCTCTTCGCGAATGAATTCGCTCCCACAAGTGGCCGCGCAAATTTACCTGATTCTATGGTTTGCGCAGGTTTTGCAACAATTCTTGTGTCGGATACCCATCTGCTGGCCATCCCAACGCCTGCTGAGCGCTGCGAATGGCTTTGCGCGTATTGGCGCCGATAATGCCGTCCGGGTTGCCTGCGTCGTAGCCGCTGGCCGAGAGCAGGCTTTGCAGCTCCATGCGCTCAGAACGGCTCAGAGGGACGTCTCCACGCGGCCAGCTTCCTTCGACGAGGCCGCCACCCTGGAATCGTCCTGACAACAGCCCGATCGCCAATGCGTAAGACGAAGAGTTGTTGTAACGCAGGATGGCGCGGAAATTATCCATCACCAGAAACGCAGGGCCTTTGTAGCCAGCGGGTAACAACAGTGCGGCTTGTTGCTGTAAGGCGGTCGCAGGCAAGGCACTGCCGCTAGGCAATGTCAGACCCAGTTGCTGCCATTCCGCCAGACTCTTGCGGGTTGAGGCGTCAGCCAGTGCGTAGTCGAAACCACTGGCGAGTTTGACCTCATAGCCCCAAGGCTGACCGGTCTGCCAGCCAGAGCTTTGCAAGTAGTGCGCAGTCGACGCGAGGGCATCCGGAGCGCTGTTCCAGATATCCCGGCGACCGTCACCGTCGAAATCCACTGCATGGGTGTTGTACGTCGTCGGGATGAACTGCGTCTGGCCCATGGCACCGCCCCAGGAACCGATCATCTGTTCTGGGGCTATGTCGCCCTGTTGCAGAATTTGCAGTGCGGCCAGCAACTGATCCTGGGCGAAACTGCGACGGCGCCCTTCATAAGCAAGCGTCGCCAGTGAGCGAATCACCGATTGCGAACCCTGGAACTGCCCGAAATTACTCTCCATGCCCCATACCGCAACCAACGCATTGCGGTCTACGCCGTATCGCTGTTCTATGGTTTGCAGGACGCCAGCATATTGGTTGAGCAACGCTTGCCCTTTGCGAACGCGTGCGTCAGAGATCGCACCGTCCAGGTATTCCCATACTGGCCGAGTGAATTCCGGCTGGCTGCGGTCAGCTTTCACCACCTTCATATCCGGCGTCACGCCTGTGAAGGCACGATCGAAAATGTCTGCTCTGATACCTGCCTTGAGTGCCTGCGCGCGGAAACCAGCCTGCCAGTCGGCAAAGCTCATGGTGGGCAGAATATCGAGATTGGCATCCACGGCAATGGCCGGAGCCGGTGAGGCCAGCGGCGTGGTGATAACGCGTGGAAGAGGCGTGGCGTCGGCTGCTGTCGGTTTTTCCGCACAGGCAACTAACAGGATAAGGCTGGAGGCAGCGATCATTTGGCGCATTTGCCAACGTCGGAAAAAACAAGAGGGCATGCTTGGGTCCAAGGTATTACCGTTAGATGCAGACCTTATCATGCCTGCAGGCCGGAAAGGACCTCGGGGAACAGTCGCGATGTTTCAGGCAGCCAGAAAGTAAGAAGCCTCCCAGCTTTTAGACTGGAAGGCTTCGCGGCGGTAGCTGCCTTTGCCTTTGCCGGGTTGTTCCTGGCGGCTGCGGAACAATGGCTGGGCAATGATGGATTTGGCCTTGTTGGGCCGTTTGGACTTTTTCATGGTGATGTTCTCTCGGCTGTTAAGTAAGCGGCGCGAATGATCGACCCAAGACAGGGCAGTGTCTAATTGATCTGCGCTATCGCTGGCAAATCTCTGTGGAGGGTTATCTATTTGCCAGCAAATCCAGTCCCAGTGGGAGCAGGGCTTGCCCGCGAACACCTCTGTGCAACAGACATATTGCGTCATCGTTCATCGCGGGCAAGCCCTAATGCCTGTCAGTTAAGCTCCGTTGGTTTTTTCTTTGGATATTTGACCGGCCTTGGTTTGA